>NZ_JBFUHN010000035.1:0-64274 GCF_056402375.1 Variovorax sp. P4_B10
GTGCTGGCCGATCAACCGCTGCGCTGAGCGATCACGCCGATGGTGTGCTCTGCGCAGCGAAATAAAGGAGGAGGCCCGCGGCCCTAGGCCGCGCCGGGGGACATTCGCGGAGCAGAGCACACCGTCGGCGTGAGCGCGCCCTGAACAGCGAACGTCACACACAACACAAGGCTTCATTTCAGAATTTCTCGGACCAGGGACGCAAGTCGAGCTCGTGCGTCCAGGCATCGCGCGGCTGCGAATGCAGCATCCAATAGCTGTCCGCGATGTGCTCGGGGTTCAGGATCCCGTCGCTCTCCTTCAGTGCATAGCGCTCTGGAAAATTGCTGCGGATGAACTCGGTGTCGATCGCGCCGTCGACCACCACATGCGCCACGTGGATGCCCTGCGGCCCGAGCTCGCGCGCCATCGATTGGGCCAATGCGCGCAGTGCCATCTTCGCGCCCGAGAAGGCGCCGAAGCTGGCCGCGCCGCGCAGCGAAGCCGTCGCACCGGTGAAGATGATCGTGCCGCGATGCCCGCCCTTCGGCAGCTCGCGCGCCACCATCCGCCTGGCCACTTCGCGCCCGTTGAGAAAGCCCGAGAAACAGGCCATCTCCCACACCTTGAAGTACTTGCGCGCGGTCTCGGTCAGGATGCTCTCGGGCACGTTGGCGCCGATGTTGAACACCATCACCTCGATCGGGCCGATGGTCGATTCGATCTGCTCGACGAGCGCGACCACTTCCTCTTCCTTGCGCGCATCGCAGGCAAAGGCATGGGCGCGGCCGCCATCGGCCTCGATCTGCGCGACCAGCGGCTGCAGCTTGTCGAGGCTGCGCCGCGTGACGCAGGTGGCATAGCCCTCGCGTGCGAAGCGGCGGGCAATGGCGCCGCCAGTGGCGTCGCCGGCACCGACGATGAGTGCGGCTTTCTGCAAGGCGGTCATGTTCATTCCTTGTAGTAGACGATCTGGTTCGAGGTGGCGAGCAGTACGCCCTTCTCGCTCCACAGATGCGCTGCCTGGTCGAAGAAGCCGTTGAAGAACTGCTGCCCCGCCGCACGGCCCAGCAGGTAGCCCGTGCCGACCTCGGCCAGCTGCGCCGGCCCGGCATGGAAGTAGGTGGTGATCGACACCGTGCCCGCCGGCACGTGCTTGGCGCGGCGCAGCCAGACGCGCGGATAGAACATGTCGCTCATCGCGGCGAGCGAGGCGAAGTCGAGCGGCCGCGCCTGCGCGTCGCGCAGCCAGATCCGGGTTTCGCTGTGCTGCAGGCTGTGGTCCCACTTCGGGGGAATGCCACCGCTGAACGGACGCATCTCGTACTGCTGGATCCAGGCCACGCCGGACGGGCCGATGCTCATGCGATCGACCGTCTCGGGCTTCGGCGCCTCGGGCATCGGCATGTCGCTCTCGCCCCAGGTGTCGCGGCGCGTGGCCGTCAACACGGTGGCCGTGGTCGTCATGTTCGGCGCGCCGCTGGGGCCGGCCTGCGTGATCTGCACCGTCCAATGTTGCGTCGAGCGGTTGGTGCGCACGGCCGTGGCCTGGATGTCGAAGGCGCCGGCTTCGAGCGCGGCCGCGTAGTTGACGGTCAACGCGATCGGCGTGCCGAGCACGTCGGGATGCTGCATCACCGACTGCAGCGCAAGGGCCGCGGTCGTGCCGCCGAACGGGCCGACCATGTTCCAGTAGTCGGGGCTGGTCATGCCGGTGAAGTGCCCCACGCGGATGTCGCTGTGGTGCAGTGCCAGGGCTTTGTCGAAGGGGTGTTGCGTGCTGCTCATGGTGATCGGCAGTGTGCCTCCGGTGGATGGCCTCACGCAGTCGTGTGCGGGACGTTGGCTTGCTGCACCGCAGTAAGCGCGGCCAGCCGGTGCAGCTTGTCGACCGTGCTCGGCCACAGGCTCTGGCTGAATTGTTCGCGGAAGAAACCGAAGTGGCCGATGCGCCGCGCCTGCACGTCGGCCGGCGCGATGCGCTCCACCGCGCTCGGCGCGCCCGCGTAGAAGCTCACGAGGCTCTCGGTGCCGGCCAAGGTCATGAGTTCGTCGTCGGTGATCGACAGCGCGAGCACCGGAAAGCGCACGCGCCCGTAGCTGCGCACGGCCAGCTCGCCTTCGGCGCCGAGGCTGTAGCGCGGGTTCAGGCACCAGCGCCGCCATTGCAGGATCACGCCGCGCGGCAGGTCGCCGACCTTCTTGAGCCGGCGGCCCGGAAAGTAGCCGCACAGCCGCGTGACCAGCGGCACGAGCACGAACCAGAAATAGAGGATGCTGCGCTTGAGCTTTGGCGCGTTCTCCCGCCAATAGCCGCTGCCGGCCGCAATGCTGACGAGGCCGTCGACCTGCTCGGGGCGTTGCAGGAAGCCCGGCAGTTGGGCGCCGAGGCTGTGGCCCAGGAGATAGAGCGGGCCGTCCGGAAGTTCGGCCTTGGCCGCGTCGATGACCGCTTCATAGTCGCGCGCCCAATCGAACAGGTCGGCCTTGAAGCCGCGCAGCGGTGCATCGCCGCGCGAGTCGCCCGAGCCGCGGTAGTCGAAGGTCCAGACGCGCAGGCCCTGCTGGGCCAGCCACTGCGCGAAGGGTTCGTAGAACGACTGGCGCACGCCCATCGCACCGCCGATCACGATGCTGGCGCGCGGCGCGCCGGCGGGCTCGTAGCGGCGCACCGCCAGTTGCATGTCGCCGTCGACTTGCAGAACCTTCTGTTGCATGCCCGTCTCCTCGATACAGTGACAGCCCCTTCGCGAGACACCGCGGAACCGGCTTTGCCGGGCCGCAGGTGTCGCCCCCTGCAACGGGGTTGGCGAAGCGACACGAAGTGCGCGAAGCCTGGGGGTTGGCTCAAACCCTTTCGAAAATCCCGGCGGCCCCTTGGCCCATGCCCACGCACATCGTGACCATGCCGTATTTCAGGTTCTCGCGGCGCAGCGCGTGCACCACAGTGGCCGCGCGGATCGCGCCGGTGGCGCCGAGCGGATGGCCCAGCGCAATCGCGCCGCCCATCGGATTGACCTTCGACGGATCGAGCCCCAGCGTGTTGATCACCGCGAGCGATTGCGCGGCGAAGGCTTCGTTGAGCTCGAACCAGTCGATGTCCTCGTGCTTGAGCCCCGCATAGCGCAGCGCGGCCGGAATGGCTTCGATCGGACCGATGCCCATGATGTGCGGCGGCACGCCCTTGCTCGCGAAGCTCACGAAGCGCGCGAGCGGCGTGAGGCCGTACTGCTTGACCGCCTTCTCGCTCGCGAGGATCAGCGCGCCTGCGCCGTCCGAGGTCTGCGAGCTGTTGCCGGCCGTCACGGTGCCGCGCGCGGCGAACACGGTGCGCAGCTTGGCGAGGCCTTCGAGGCTGGTGTCGGGGCGCGCGCCTTCGTCGAGGTTCACGGTGCGGGTCTTCGCGATCGACTCGCCGGTCTCGAGGTTCGGCGTGCGGTCTGTCACTTCGATGGGCGTGATCTCGTCGGCGAACTTGCCGGCCTGCTGCGCGGCCAGTGCCTTCTGGTGCGAGGCGAGCGCGAACGCGTCCTGCGCCTCGCGGCTCACCTTCCACTGCTGCGCGACCTTCTCGGCCGTGAGGCCCATGCCGTAGGCGATGCCCACGTCGCCTTCGCGCTCGAAGATCGAGGGCGACAGCGAGGGCGAGTTGCCCATCATCGGCACCATGCTCATGCTTTCGACACCGGCCGCGATCATCACGTCGGCCTCGCCGACGCGGATGCGGTCGGCGGCCATCTGCACGGCGGAGAGGCCCGAAGCGCAGAAGCGGTTGACGGTGATGCCGCCGATGCTGGTCGGCAGGCCGGCCAGCACCGCGCCGATGCGCGCGACGTTCAGGCCCTGCTGCGATTCGGGAATCGCGCAGCCGCAGATGATGTCTTCGATGGCCTTGGGGTCTAGACCGGGCACGGCAGCCAGCGCGGCCTTCAACGTGGTCGCGAGCAGGTCGTCGGGGCGGTAGTTGCGGAAATAGCCGCGGTGGGACTTGCCGATGGGGGTGCGGGTGGCGGAGACGATGTAGGCGTCTTGGACTTGTTTCATGGCTTGAGATTCCTGGTGTCTTGTCTTGCCCCCTCTCCCGCTTGCGGGAGAGGGTTGGGGTGAGGGTTGTCTTCCTGCAGCGCCTGCAGGATCCGTTCGCGAACCGCATCCGTCTGCGTCAGCACTTCGTTGTTCCAGAACCGGAGCACGCGATAGCCCTGAGCTTCCATGAAGCGGGAGCGGTTCTCGTCGTACGCGGCAGCTTCCACATGCTGCCCACCGTCCAGTTCGACGATCAACTTCGCTTCAAGGCATGCGAAGTCTGCGAAGTACGGGCCGATGGGACGTTGGCGACGGAACTTGTAATTACTGAGGCGGCGATCTCGCAGGTGATACCAGAGCAGGGACTCGGCGTCGGTCGGGGTTTCTCGAAGGCTGCGTGCCCTCACCCTAACCCTCTCCCGCGAGCGGGAGAGGGGACCGGACGTGTCGAGGTCTTCGCTCATGGTCCTTGCCAGGTCAGTTGCGCACCGGCTTCCCCGTGCTCAGCATCCCCATGATCCGCTCCTGCGTCTTCGGATGCACGATCAGCGAGCAGAACGCCTTGCGCTCCAGCGTCATCAGGTATTCCTCGGTCACGAGCGAGCCCGCGTCCACGTCGCCGCCGGTCACCACGTTCGCGATCAGGCTCGCGATGTGGAAGTCGTGCGCGCTGATGAAGCCGCCGTCGCGCATATTCACCAGCTGGCCCTTGATCGTCGCGGCGCCGCTGCGGCCCGCCACGCGGAAGGTGCGGCGCAGCGGTGCGCGGTAGCCGGCGTCGGCCATCGCCTTGGCCTGTTGCAGCGCCACGTAGAGCAGCTCGTCCTTGTTCGGCACGATCACGTCGCTGTCGAGCAGGTAGCCGAGCTTCTTCGAATCGAGCGCGCCGGTGCCGACCTTGGCCATCGCCGCGGCGGTAAAACCTTCGGTCAGGAACGGAAGCAGATCGGTGCCCGTCGAAGCCGCTGCGTTCTCCGCAGCGCGGCGTGCGATGTAGGTCAGGCCACCCGCGCCGGGGATCAGCCCCACGCCGACTTCGACCAGGCCGATGTAGCTTTCCATCGCCGCCACCCGCTTGGCCGAATACACGGCCAGCTCGCAGCCGCCGCCCAGTGCCATGCCGCGCACGGCGGAGACCACCGGCACGCTCGCGTAGCGGATCTTGAGCATCACGTTCTGCAGCTCTTCCTCCGCGCCCTCGACCGCGCCGATGCCCGCGACCACGAAGGCCGGCAGCATCGCCTGCAGGTCGGCGCCGACCGAGAACATCTCGTCGGGCGACCAGATCACCAGGCCCTTGTATTCGGCCTCGGCCAGGTCGACCGCGGCGCCCAGCGCTTCGGCCACGTCGGGGCTGATGGCGTGCATCTTCGAATGGATGCTCGCGATCAGCACGCCTTCGAATCCTTCCTTGTCGAGCGTCCACACGCGCACGTCGCCTTCATCGCTGATCGTCGTGCCCGCGGTGTTGGCGTCGGCCGCGTTCGCGCCGAGCACGCTCTCGGGGAACAGCTGGCGGTCATGCACCGGCAGCTTGCGCTGCGGAACGAACTGGCCTTGCGACGCGCTCCACGAGCCTTCCGGCGTATGCACGCCGCCGGCCTTGGCCACGGCGCCTTCGAACACCCACTTGGGCAGCGGCACCGTGCTCAGCGCCTTGCCGGCGTCGATGTCTTCCTGGATCCACTTGGCGACCTGCGCCCAGCCGGCTTCCTGCCAGAGCTCGAACGGGCCCTGCTTCATGCCGAAGCCCCAGCGCATCGCGAAGTCGATGTCGCGCGCGCTCTCGGCGATGTCGGCCAGGTGCACCGCGGCATAGTGGAAACCGTCGCGCAGGACGGCCCAGAGGAACTGGCCCTGCGGCCCTTCGCTCTCGCGCAAGAGCTTCAGGCGCTCGCCCGCGGGCTTCTTGAGCATGCGGCCGTACACCTCGTCGGCCTTGGCGCCGGCGGGCACGTAGTCGCCGCTCTTCAGGTCGAAGCGCAGGATGTCGCGGCCGACCTTCTTGAAGAAGCCTGCCTTGGTCTTCTGGCCGAGGTTGCCGAGTTCGAGCAGCTTGGCGAGCACCGGCGGCGTCGCGAAGTTGGCGTAGAACGGATCGGTCTCGGCGTTGAGGTTGTCCTGCAGCGTCTTCACGACATGGGCCATCGTGTCGAGGCCCACCACGTCGGCGGTGCGGAAGGTGCCCGAGCTCGCGCGGCCCAGCTTCTTGCCGGTGAGGTCGTCCACCACGTCGGGCGTGAGCCCGAACTTCTCGACTTCCTTCAGCGTGGCCAGCATGCCGGCGATGCCGACGCGGTTGGCGATGAAGTTCGGTGTGTCGTGCGCACGCACCACGCCCTTGCCGAGCGTGCTGGTGACGAAGGCCTCGAGGTCGTCGAGCACCTGCGGTTGCGTGGTGGGCGTGTTGATCAGCTCCACCAGGAACATGTAGCGCGGCGGGTTGAAGAAATGAATGCCGCAGAAACGCGGCTTCAGTGCTTCGGGCAGGGCCTCGCTGAGCTTGGTGATCGACAGGCCCGAGGTGTTCGAGGCCAGGATCGAATGCTTGGCGACGTGCGGTGCGATCTTCCTGTAGAGATCGAGTTTCCAGTCCATGCGCTCTGCAATGGCTTCGATGACGAGGTCGCACTCTCCGAGCTTCGCGAGGTCGTCGTCGTAGTTGGCCTGCTCGATCAGGCCCGCGTCGGCTACGTCGCCGAGCGGCGCGGGCTTGAGCTTCTTGAGGTTGTCGATGGCGCGCGTGACGATGCCGTTCTTCGGGCCTTCCTTGGCGGCCAGGTCGAACAGCACGACAGGCACGCGCACGTTGACGAGGTGGGCCGCAATCTGCGCACCCATCACGCCGGCGCCGAGCACGGCGACCTTCTTCACTTGAAATCGGGACATGTTGATTGGTATTTCTTGGATTGAAAACGCGGCGGTCTACTGGACACGATTCCAGGTCTGGGTGCGCCAGAAGGGGCCCAGGTAGCCGCGCACTTCGAGCTTCTTGCCGCCGTCAATGGGCGTGAAGCTCGCGCGGTATTCCTTGCCGTTTTCGGGGTCGAGGATCTTTCCGCCTTCCCAGACGTCCTTGCTCTCGGCCTTCTTGCCGCCGCGGATGATGTCGAGGCCCGTGATGGGCTTGCCCTTGCGGTCGTCGCTGCATTCTTCGCAGACCGCGTCGGGCAGGGTGCCCTTCTTCAACGACTTCTCGATGCGCCCGAGCAGCGCGCCGTTCGCCTCGCCGATGCGAATCTCGGCCTTGACCTCGCCGCTCTTGTCGTCGACGTTGCGCCACAGCCCCACCGGGGTGAGGGTTGAGCCTTGGGCCATGGCCGTGACGGAGGTGGCGACGAGGACGATGGCTGCAAGCGTCGATTTCATGAGCGGCTCCAGGTTGGACGATGAAAAAAGACAGTGGCTTTATGCCAGCGCGGCGTCGGTGTCCATCAACACCTTGCTGCCGGCGCGCGCGGTGCGCATCAGCGTCGCGGTTTCGGGGAACAGCTTGGCGAAATAGAAGCGCGCGGTCTGCAGCTTGGCGACGTAGAACGGGTCGGTGTTGCCGGCCGCGATCTCGCGCAGCGCCACCTGGGCCATGCGGGCGAACAGGTAGCCGAACACGAAGTGGCCGGCCACGCGGAGGTAGTCCACCGCGGCGGCGCCCACTTCGTCAGGGTTCTGGAAGCCCTTGAAGCCGATCTCGGTCGTGAACTTGGTGAGTTGGTCGCCCAGCATCGCGATCGGGTTGATGAACTCGGCCATCTTCTCGTTCACGCCTTCTTCTTCCACCAGCCTGGCCACGAGCTTGCCGAACTTCTTGAGCGACGCGCCGTTGTTGCCCAGCACCTTGCGGCCCAGCAGGTCCAGCGACTGGATCGTGTTGGTGCCCTCGTAGATCATGTTGATGCGGTTGTCGCGCACGAACTGCTCCATGCCCCATTCCTTGATGAAGCCATGGCCGCCGAACACCTGCATGCAGGCATTGGTCGCGATGTGGCCGTTGTCGGTGATGAAGGCCTTGACGATGGGGGTCAGCAGCGCAACCAGTTCGCCCGAGTCCTTGCGGACCTTCTCGTCGGGGTGGTTGTGTTCCTTGTCGAGCAGCAGCGTGCAGAAGATCTGCAGCGCGCGGCCGCCTTCGGCGTACGCCTTGGCGGTGAGCAGCATCTTGCGCACGTCGGGGTGCACGATGATCGGGTCGGCTTCCTTGTCCTTGGCCTTCACGCCCGAGAGCGAGCGCATCTGCACGCGGTCTTTCGCGTAGGCCAGTGCGTTCTGATAGGCCACTTCGGTCAGGCCGAGCGACTGGTTGCCCACGCCGAGGCGAGCGGCGTTCATCATCACGAACATCGCGGCCAGGCCCTTGTTGGGTTCGCCCACCAGCGTGCCGGTGGCGCCTTCGATCACGATCTGTGCGGTGGCGTTGCCGTGGATGCCCATCTTGTGCTCGAGGCCGGCGCAGAAGATCGGATTGCGCTCGCCGAGCGAGCCGTCGGCCTTGACCTTGAACTTCGGCACCACGAACAGGCTGATGCCCTTGCTGCCCTTCGGCGCATCGGGCAGGCGGGCCAGCACCAGGTGAATGATGTTGTCCGTCATGTCGTGCTCGCCGGCCGAGATGAAGATCTTGCTGCCGGTAATGCGGTAGGTGCCGTCGGCCTGCGGTTCGGCCTTGGTGCGCAGCAGGCCCAGGTCGGTGCCGCAATGGGGCTCGGTCAGGCACATGGTGCCGGTCCATTCGCCGCTCGTGAGCTTGGGCAGGTAGGTCTTCTTCTGCTCGTCGGTGCCGTGGGCCGCCAGCGCTTCGTACGCGCCGTGCGAGAGGCCGGGGTACATGGTCCAGGCCTGGTTCGCGCTGTTGAGCATCTCGAACAGGCACTGGTTCACCACGAAGGGCAGGCCCTGGCCGCCGAAGGCCGGGTCGCACGACAGCGCGGGCCAGCCGCCCTCGATGTACTTGGCGTAGGCGTCCTTGAAGCCCTTGGGCGTCTTGACCTCGTGCGTCGTCTTGTCGAGCTTGCAGCCCTCTTCGTCGCCGCTGATGTTGAGCGGGAAGGTCACTTCGGCGGCGAACTTGCCGGCCTCTTCGATCACCGCATTGATGGTGTCGGCATCGGTCTCGGCATGGGCCGGCAGCGCCTTGAGTTCTTCGGCGACGTTGAGCACTTCGTGCAGCACGAACTGCATGTCACGCACGGGTGGGTTGTAGGTAGGCATCCGGAACTCTCCTGGTCGAAGCTAGATAAAAAGAAAGAAAAAGGGGAAAAAACGAAAACGGGGCCGCGCGCTCAGCGCACGGGCTTGAGGCGTCGGCCTGCCGGCGCCGCAGCAGCGGCTTCGGCCGCCGGGGCATGGGGCGTGGCGCTGCGCGCAAGGATGTTGTCGAAACCGACGTTGGCGCGGCCGATGGAGCCGGGCACCTGCAGGAAGCGGGCTTCGTAGTGCAGCGCGAGGATCAGGCCGTGGATTTCGAACGCGACCTGGCGCTCGTCGGCATCGGCCCGCAGATGGCCTTCGGTCTGCGATTGCACGATGGCGCGCAGCACGGCCGCCTGCCAGATGCTCACCGACTCGACCAGCGCGTCGCGCACCGGGCCGGGACGGTCGTCGAATTCGGAAGCGCCGCTGATGTAGATGCAGCCCGAGTCGATCTCGGTCGAGGTGCGCTTCATCCAGTTGGCGAACATGGCGCGCAGGCGCGGCAGGCCGCGTGGCGCCTTGAGGGCAGGAAAGAATACTTCCTGCTCGAAACGTGCGTGATACTCGCGCACCACGGAGATCTGCAGTTCCTCGCGCGAGCCGAAGTGGGCGAAGACGCCCGACTTGCTCATCTTGGTGATCTCGGCCACGGCGCCGATCGACAGGCCCTCGAGCCCGATCTGCGCAGCCAGCGCCAGCGCGGCGTCGACGATCACGGCCTTGGTCTGCTGGCCCTTCTGGGCGGCGCGGGCCGGCTTGGCGGGAACGGCATTGACAGGCATCGTGAAGCTCCGAATAAAACGAACGGTCGTTCTATTTTGAGGGAGCTTTGCACCTTTGGCCTCCAATGCCCTTCAGTTTATGAAGGTTAATTGATGCGGAACGGGGGCCGCCGCTGGCCCCCTCCGGGTCAGAACTCCTGCGAGACGGGCCGCAACACCACTTCGTTGATGTCCACGTTCGCGGGCTGCTCCACGGCGTAGACCACGGCGCGCGCCACCGAATCCGCGGGGATCTGGTTGGCGTCGTAGAACGCCTTCACGCCGGCCGCGCTCTCGGCGTCGCTGCTGCCGAGCTTCAGCTCCGAGTCGACCGCACCGGGCGACACGATGGTCACGCGCACGCCGCTGTTGCCCACTTCCACGCGCAAGCCCTCGGAGATGGCGCGCACCGCATGCTTGGTCGCGCTGTAGACCGTGCCGATGGGCGTGAACACCTTCAGCCCCGCGATGGACGCAACGTTGACGATGTGCCCGCTGCCCTGCGCCTGCATGCGCGGCAGCACGGCGGCAATGCCGTAGAGCACGCCCTTGATGTTGACGTCGATGGTGCGGTCCCACTCGTCGACCTTGAGCTTCTCGAGCGGCGACAGCGGCATCACGCCTGCGTTGTTGACCAGCACGTCGATGCGTCCGAAGGCTTCGACCGTCGCGGCCGCGAGCTTGTCGAGATCGGCGCGCCTGGCCACGTCGGTGGCCACGGCAATCGCCTCGCCACCGGCCTCGCGGATTTCGGCGACGACCTTGTCGAGCCGGTCGGTGCGGCGTGCCGCGAGCACCACCTTCGCGCCGCGCGCGGCCAGGTGGCGCGCCGTGGATTCGCCGAGCCCGCTGCTCGCGCCGGTGACGATGGCGACCTTGCCCTTGATGTTGTCTTGAACGGATGTCATGGGGAAATTCCTTTCGGGATGCGTTGAAGAAGTGCATGCAGTGTGGAAAATCCACTCGTTCCCGTAAATGAAACTCTGGCGACTTCAGAATTCGCCAATCAGGAATACTCATCCTCTTGAAAGGCAGCGCCTTGTCCAATCGCTTCGAAGCCCTGCGCGTGTTCTGCACCGCCGCCGGTGCCGCCAACTTCCGTGATGCAGCGGTCAAGCTGTCGGTGTCGGCCCAGGTGGTGACGCGCGCGGTGCGCGAGCTGGAGGAGGATCTGGGCGAGCCGCTGTTCCACCGCAGCACGCGCGGCGTGCAGCTCACCGACTTCGGCCGGCAGCTGGCCGAGCGCGCGCGCCCGGCCGTGAGCGGCGTCGACGAACTCTTTCACCGCACCGACCGCCGCGCGCTCTCGCAGCACGCCGGCACCGTGCGGGTCACCGCGCCGGGCATCTTCGGGCGGCGCTTCATCCCGCAGGCGCTGGCGCCGATGCTGGCCGCGCATCCCGGCCTCACGCTGGACCTGCGCGTGGCGGAAGAGCACACCGACGTGGTCGACCAGCAGATCGACATCGGCGTGCGCGTCGGCCCGCTGCGCGATTCGCGCTTCGTCGCCCGGCCGGTGGGCAAGATGCCGCTGCATGTGGTGGCCGCGCCGGCGCTCATTGCGCGCACGGGCGTGCCGAAGAACCTCGACGCGCTGGCAGCGATGCCGCTCACCTCGCTCATCAACCGCAAGTCGCGGCGGCCCTGGCCCTGGGTCTTCAGCAAGTCGCGGCAGCTCCCGGTGCCCTCACCCGCCTTCGTCACCGATGACTTCGACGCCGAATGCGCGGCCGTGCTCGCGGGACTGGGCTTCGGGCAACTCATCGCGCCGCTGGTCGAACCCTGGCTGGCATCCGGCGCACTGGTGCCCGTGCTGGAAGCCGAGGCGCCCGAGGCGTGGCCGATCTACGTCTACCGCTCGCAGCGCGCGCCGGTGCCGGCGCGCGTGCGGCTGGTGTACGACGAGTTGATCCGCGTGTTGCGCTGAAAGGAAGCGAGGAAGCGCTATGGCGGCAGGCGCAGCGCCCGCTGCCAGGCACCGGGCGTGAAGCCGAACTGGCGCGCGAAGATGCGCGTCATGTGGCTCTGGTCGGAAAAGCCGCTCGCCGCCGCGGCCTGCGCCAGGTCGGCCCCGTTGCGAATGAGATGGCGCGCGCGTTCGGCGCGCTGCAGCACGAGCCACGCGTGCGGCGGCACGCCGTAGGCTTTCTCGAAGCGGCGCAGCACCTGGTAGGTGCTGAGGCCGGTCATCGCCGCGAGTTCGGCGAGCGTGGGTGGGGCGAGCAGTTCGTCGGCGAGGCGTTCGCGCACCCGCTTCACGTCGGCGGCGGCTTCGCGCGATGGCGCGGCGGTGGAGTGGTTGTCGCGCAGCAGGCCGCAGACCTCGGCCAGCGATTCTTCGCATGCGAGTGCCTCGATGCGGCGCGCGTCCGGTGCGGCACGCCAGTCGTCGAGGCGGGTGAACAGGCGACGCAGCGTGTCGCCGAGCCCCGCGTCCTGGATGACGGGGCGCGTCAACGCCACGTCGGAGGCGGCGCCGTCCATCATTGCGGCCATCACGCCGGGGTCGAAGTACACCATGCGCCAGCGGCGCGAAGGGCCGCCGAGCGGGCGCCCGTCATGCACTTCGCCGGGGTTGGTGGTGATCAGGTCGCCCGCATAGGCATCGACCTTGCCGCGGCCGCTGGCCGAGCTTTGGGCGCCGTGGTCGAGCAGGCCGACGCCGTAGGTGGCATGCCAGTGCCGGCCGTAGTGGCGGGCACTCTCCATCACGGTGCCGTGGACCCCCGCCCAGGGCGATCCAAAGACCTGCGAGCGATGGTCCGGCGGCGTCTTCATCCGCCGGATGATCGCAGACGGCGGCCTTCAGAGCTTGAAGGGGATCACTTCCTGGCGCTGCTCGCCCAGGCCTTCGATGCCCAGCGTCATCACGTCGCCCTTCTTGAGGAAGAGCGGCGGCTTCATGCCCATGCCGACGCCGGGCGGCGTGCCGGTGGTGATCACGTCGCCGGGCAGCAGGGTCATGAACTGGCTCACGTAGCTCACGATCTTGGCCACGCTGAAGATCATGGTCTTGGTGCTGCCGGTCTGCACGCGCTGGCCGTTGAGGTCGAGCCACATCGAGAGCTTCTGCGGGTTTTCGATCTCGTCGCGCGTCACCAGCCAGGGGCCGAGCGGGCCGAAGGTGTCGCAACCCTTGCCCTTGTCCCAGGTGCCGCCGCGCTCGATCTGGTATTCGCGCTCGCTGACGTCGTTGATGGTGCAGTAGCCGGCCACGTAATCGAGCGCGCTCTTCTGCGAGACATAGCGTGCGCGCGTGCCGATCACCACGCCGAGCTCGACTTCCCAGTCGGTCTTGACCGAGCCCTTGGGCAGCATCACCGGGTCGTTCGGGCCCTGGATGCAGCTCGTGGCCTTGGTGAACACGACCGGTTCCTTGGGCACCGGCAGGCCGGACTCGGCCGCGTGGTCCGCGTAGTTGAGGCCGATGGCAATGAACTTGCCGACGTTGGCCACCGGGCTGCCGAAGCGGGGCTTGCCCTTGACCAGCGGCAGCTTGTCAAGCTTCACCTTGCGCAGCTTGGCGATGGCGGCATCGCCGAGCTGGTCGGGACCGATGTCCTCGACGATCGCGCTCAGGTCGCGCAGCTTGCCGCTGTCGTCGATGAGGCCGGGTTTTTCCTTGCCGGGGTTGCCGTAGCGGACGAGTTTCATGCTTTCCTTTCAGTGCATTGAATCAATAAGTGGAGCGGCCACCGGAGAGGTCGAAGACCGCGCCGGTGGAAAAAGAACAGTCTTCGGTGCAGAGCCAGCCGACCATCGCGGCCACCTCCTCCACCGTGCCGAAGCGGCCCATCGGGATCTTCGAGAGCATGAAGGCGATGTGCTCGGGCGTCATCTGGTCGAAGATGGCGGTCTTCACCGCCGCGGGCGTCACGCAGTTGACGCGGATGCCGGTGTCGGCCAGTTCCTTGCCCAGCGACTTGGTCAGGCCGATGACGGCCGCCTTGCTCGCGCTGTAGGCGCTGGCGTTCGGGTTGCCCTCCTTGCCAGCGACGGAGGCGATATTGACGATGCGGCCGTAGCCCTGTTTGCGCATCTGCGCCACCACCTCGCGGCAGCAGAGGAACACGCCGTTGATGTTGACTTCCATCACCTGGCGCCAGTCGTCCACCGGGTAGTCCCACAGCTTGACGTTGGGGCCGGTGATGCCGGCGCTGTTGACCAGCGCGTCGATGCGCGGCAGCCGCGCCAGCGTGGCGGCAACGGCCCTGGCGACCGAGGGCTGCTGCGACACATCGACCTTCAGCGCAAAGGCCTTGTCGCCGAGCGACCGGGCGGCTTGCGCGGCCGCGGCCTCGTCGCGGTCCCACAGCGTGACGCTGCCGCCCGAAGCCACCAGCCGCTGCGCGATACCGAAGCCGAGGCCGGTGGCGCCGCCGGTGACCACCGCGTGCCGGCCTGCGAAGTCGAGCTGGTTCATATGGTGATGCCGCCGTCGACCGTGAAGTACTGGCCAGTGGCGAATATCGATTCGTCGCTCGCCAGGAACACCACCACGGGCGCGATCTCCTCGGCCTGCGCGAGCCGGCCCATCGGCTGGCGCGCAATGAAGGCCTTGCGGGCCTCGTCGGGGTCTGCGTTGGCGTTGATGCGGTCGCCGAGCGAAGGCGTGTCGACCGTGCCCGGGCACACGGCATTGCAGCGGATGCCGCGGGCCACGTAGTCGGCCGCCACGCTCTTGGTGAGCCCGAGCACCGCGGCCTTGGTGGTGCCGTAGACGAAGCGGTTGGGCAGGCCCTTCATGCTCGAGCACACGCTCGCCATGTTGATGATGCTGCCGCGCCCCGCCGCCAGCATGCCGGGCAGCACGGCCTGGATGGTCCACATCTGCGCGCGCACGTTGAGCCGGAAGGCAAAGTCGAGGTCGTCGTCGCTGGCCTGCTCGAGGGTGCCGTTGTGCACCACGCCTGCGCAGTTGAAGAGCACGTCGAGCGTGGGCAGCTGCGCGACCAGCGCGCCGATGGCGGCCTTGTCGAGCACGTCGAGCTTCATGGCCGTGACGTTCGCGACGCCGGCATAGCGCTCGAGCAGCTTCTCGTTGACGTCGGTCGCCCAGACCCGGGCGCCTTCCGCGGCGAGCGCGATGGCGCTTGCGTAACCGATGCCCTGGCCGGCTGCGGTGACGAGCGCGGTCTTTCCCTTCAGTCTCATGGTGTCTCCTGCAATTTCATGACGCCGCCTGTAGCGGGGGGTTCGCCGGCGATTCGGGTTTGGCCCGATGGGTGATGCGGGCGATGCATCGTATTCTGAATTGGCCTTACCACTTGTCCAATTCAGGACAACCCTTAACGCCTCCGTCCTCGTGCCGCTCCAGACCGTCGAACCCCAACGCCTCTACCGCCAGATTGCCGACCAGCTCCGCGGGCTGATCACCAAGGGCGAATTCGATGCGGGCGCCCGGATTCCGGCCGAGCGCGACCTGGCCAGGCAACTGGGCGTGAGCCGGCCCTCGGTGCGCGAGGCGCTGATCGCGCTCGAGGTCGAGGGCTGGGTCGAGATCCGCACCGGCTCGGGCGTGTACGTGCTGGACCGCTCGCACCGCACCAGCACGCCGATGGCCGGAACCGAATGGGGCCCGCTGGAAATCATCCGGGCCCGCAGGATCGTCGAAGGCGAGACCGCCGCCATCGCCGCGCAGCACGGCAAGCGCCGCGACGTGGACGCGATGCGCCGCGCGATCCGGATGATGCAGGAGCTGGCCGCACGCAACGAGGTGCCGCACGAAGGCGACCGCGCCTTTCATCTGGCCATCGTCAACGCCTGCGACAACGTGGTGCTGACCGAGACCGTGCAGGGCTTCTGGGAGTCGCGGCACGGTCCGATCTTCGCCCGGATGATCGACTACTTCGAGACCATGGACTCCTGGCAGGCGGCCATCAACGAGCACGAAGCCATCCTCGAGGCCGTCGCCGCGCGCGACCCCGCAGCGGCGCGCGATGCCATGCACCAGCACATGGACAAGTTCCACCAGAGATTCAGCACGAGCTGGCGCCGCGCGAAAGCCTCCTGAAAAACGCCAGCAGAGATCCCCACCATGAACCCCTGCATCCGACTCCACCCCGCCGACGACGTCGTCATCGCGCGCTCCCAGCTGCTCGGCGGCACCGTCGTCGAGAACGTGGCCGTGCGCGGCCTGATCCCGCCGGGCCACAAGATCGCGATGCGCGCCATCGCCCAGGGCGAGCCGGTGCGGCGCTACAACCAGATCATCGGTTTCGCGAGCAAGCCCATCGCTGCCGGCGAGCACGTGCACACGCAGAACCTCGACATGGGGCCCGACAAGGGCGACTTCGAACGCGACTACGCCTTCGGCGCCGACGTGAAGCCGGTACCCGCGAAGCGCGAGGCCACCTTCATGGGCATCCGGCGCGCCGATGGCCGCGTGGCCACGCGCAACTACATCGGCGTGCTCACGAGCGTGAACTGCTCGGCCACGGCCGCGCGCGCGATTGCCGATCACTTCTCGCGCAAGACCCATCCGCAGGCGCTCGCGGCGTTCCCGAACGTCGACGGCGTGATCGCGCTGACCCACGGCACCGGCTGCGGCATGGACACCGAGGGCATGGGCATGCAGATCCTCGAGCGCACGCTCACGGGCTATGCCACGCACGCCAACTTCGCGGCGGTGCTGGTGGTGGGGCTGGGCTGCGAGGCCAACCAGATCAACGCCTGGCTCGCGACCGGCAATCTGGCCGAGGGCGAGAACTTCCGGGTGTTCAACATCCAGGACACGGGCGGCACGCGCAAGACGGTCGAGAAAGGCGTGGCGCTCGTCAACGAGATGCTGCCGCGCGCCAACGCGGTGAAGCGCGAGCCCTGCAGCGCATCGCACATCACCATCGGACTGCAGTGCGGCGGCTCCGACGGCTACTCCGGCATCAGCGCCAACCCGGCGCTGGGCGCGGCGGTGGACCTGCTGGTGGCGCATGGCGGCACGGCCATCCTGAGCGAAACGCCCGAGGTCTACGGCGCCGAGCATCTGCTGACGCGCCGCGCGGTGAAGCGCGAAGTGGGCCAGAAGCTGGTCGACCGCATCAAGTGGTGGGAGCACTACACCGAAATCAACGAAGGCGAGATGAACAACAACCCTTCGCCCGGCAACAAGGCCGGCGGGCTCACCACCATCCTCGAGAAGTCGCTGGGCGCGGTCGCCAAGGGCGGCACCAGCAACCTCGAGGCGGTGTATGAATACGCCGAACCCGTCACGGCGCACGGATTCGTCTACATGGACACGCCCGGCTACGACCCGGTGAGCGCCACGGGCCAGGTGGCCGGCGGCGCGAACCTGATCTGCTTCACCACCGGACGCGGGTCGGCGTATGGCTGCGCGCCCGCCCCCTCGCTCAAGCTCGCGACCAACTCGGCGCTGTGGCGGCGGCAGGAAGAAGACATGGACATCAACTGCGGCGAGATCGTCGACGGCACGGCCTCGGTTGCAGAGATGGGGCAGCGCATCTTCGAGATGGTGCTCGCCACCGCCTCGGGCGCGCAGTCGAAAAGCGAGCAGCACGGCTACGGACAGAACGAGTTCGTGCCATGGCAGGTCGGCGCCGTGATGTAGTTGCAGGAAAAAGCACCATGGCCACCCTCCCCTTCGGCTTCCTGGACGGCACCGGCTTCGAACGGCTGGATCCGCGCTTCAACACCTGCATCCCCGGCCCCGAGCGCGTCGAGCGGCTGTGGACCGGCGCGCGCTGGTGCGAAGGCCCCGCATGGTTCGGCGCGCACCGCACGCTGGTGTGGTCGGACATTCCGAACAACCGCATGCTGCGCCTCGACGAGCGCAACGGCACCGTCAGCGTGTTCCGCGAACCGTCCAACAACACGAACGGCCACACGGTCGACCGCGAAGGCCGGCTCGTGAGCTGCGAGCACCTGACGCGGCGCGTGACGCGCACCGAGCACGACGGATCGATCACCGTGCTGGCCTCGCACTGGCAAGGCAAGCGCCTCAACTCGCCCAACGACGTGGTGGTGCATTCGGACGGCGGCGTGTGGTTCACCGACCCGAGCTACGGCATCCTCTCGGACTACGAGGGCCTGCGCGCCGACAGCGAGATCGGCGCCTGCCATGTCTACCGCATCGACCCGGCAAACGGCGAGGTCGAACGCATGGCCGACGATTTCGTGAAGCCCAACGGGCTCGCGTTCTCGCCCGACGAATCGCTGCTCTACATCGCCGACACCGGCGCCAGCCACGCGGCGGACGGACCGCGGCACATTCGCCGCTTCAAGGTCGCCGGCAATGACCGAAGCCTGAGCGGCGGCGAGGTGTTCGCCGAATGCACCAACGGCTTGTTCGATGGCTTCCGCCTCGACACCGAGGGTCGCATCTGGACCAGCGCAATGGACGGCGTGCACGCCTACCATCCGGACGGCACGCTGCTCGGCAAGATCCTGCTTCCCGAGCGCGTGGCCAATGTCTGCTTCGGCGGGCCCAAGCGCAACCGGCTTTTCATCTGCGCGACGACGTCGCTCTATGCCATCACACTGAACGCGAAGGGAGTCTGATCCATGTCCAGAACACTGCCGGCCGACGGGCTGCAAACCACCGTCGCCCGCATCCTCGAAGCCGCCGGCAGCGCGCCGGCCGAGGCGCAGCAGGTCGCCGCCAACCTCGTGCTGGCCAACCTGAGCGGCCACGATTCGCACGGGGTGGGCATGCTGCCGCGCTATGTCGATGCGGTGGCCGAAGGCGGGCTGAAGCCGAACGCCGCGGTCAAGGTCAATACAGACATCGGCACCATGCTCGCGCTCGACGGCCAGCATGGCTACGGCCAGATCGTCGGCGTCCAGGCGATGGCGCTCGGCATTGCGCGGGCGAAGCAGCACGGCAGCTGCATCTTCACGCTGTCGGCGGCCCACCACCTGGGCCGCATCGGGCATTTCGCCGAAATGGCGACAGCCGAAGGCCTGGTCTCGATGCACTTCGTCAATGTGCTGTCGCGGCCCGTGGTGGCGCCGTGGGGCGGCGGCGACGGACGCTTCGGCACCAACCCGTGCTGCATCGGCATCCCGCTGGCGGGGGCCGAGCCCTTTCTGCTCGACTTCGCAACCAGCCGGGTCGCCCAGGGCAAGATGCGGGTCGCCCATAACAAGGGCGAACGGGTGCCCGACGGCTACCTGATCGACGAGCGCGGCGCGCCGACCAACGACCCCGGCGTGGTGGTGGTGCCGCAAGCCCACGGCCTGTTCGGGGCACTCATGACTTTCGGCGAACACAAGGGCTATGGCATGGCGATGGCCTGCGAACTGCTTGGCGGCGCACTCACCGGTGGAGGGACCTGGCACCGGCCGGCCGACACCGCCCGCACGGTGCTCAACGGCATGCTGACCATCCTGATCGATCCCGCCAAACTGGGAACCCAGGCCAGCTTCGCGCAGGAAGCGACGGCCTTCGTCGACTGGCTGCGCCAGAGCCCGCCGGGCGCGGGTTTCGACCATGTGCAGATCGCCGGCGAGCCAGAGCGCGCTGCGCGCGTGGCGCGCGAGCGCGACGGCATCTGGCTGGACGATGCGACATGGGGGGAAATCGTCGCTGCCGGGGCCAAGGTGGGCGTGGCCGTCGCGTAAGCGCTCCTCGCCGGTCAGGGGCGCGTGTTGCGCGACTTCTGGCTCAGCACGAGCGCGATGCCTCCCAGAATCGCCACCGAGGCGGCGGCCAGCCGCGGCGTGATCGCCTCCGACAGGAGCAGCACGCCGCCGAATGCAGCCAGGAGCGGCACCGACAGCTGCACGGTGGCCGCCTGCATGGCCGAAAGACGGGCCAGCGCCGCATACCAGACGACATAGCCGAGGCCCGAGGTCAATGCGCCGGAAGCCACGGCGAGCGCAACGCCGGTTGCGTCCGCATGGGCGCGGGCCACGAAAACAAGGCTCAGCGCAAGCGCGAGCGGCACGGCCCGCGTGAAGTTGCGCGCGGTGGCGGCCAGCGGGTCGGCCACGCCGCGGCCACGCAAGGAATACACGCCCCACGCCACGCCCGCCACCGCCATCAGCACGGCGCCGACGAGCGGCGGCGCGGCGATGCCGGGGGACACCAGGTACACGAGCCCACCTGCCGCCAGAACGAAGCCGAACCATGCAATGGGCCCGAAGCGCTCGCCGGCGCCCAGGCCCGCGCCCAGCATCGTGAGCTGGACCGCACCGAACAGGATCAGCGCGCCCGTGCCCGCGGGCAGGCTGAGGTAGGCGAAAGAGAAGAACGCGACATAGGCGAACAGCATGACGGCGGCGAGCCAGCCGGCACGGCCGGGCGAAGACGGCTGCGCCCTGAGCCGCACCACGAGGGCCAGCGTGAGCGCCCCGGAAACCAGCCTGATGCTGCCGAAGCTGGCCGGATCGATGCCCCGGTGCTGCAACGCGAGCCTGCACAACAGCGAGTTGGCCGCGAACGCGACCATGGCCGCTGCGGTGAGCGCGATGGTCCGCAGGGTGGACGGGCCACCGCGCGCTTCAGACATGCATCGCCACCATGAAGGCGGCCCAGCCCAGCAACGCGAACCCGAGCGGCGCGCTCAGGCGATGGCCCCAGGGAACGTTCTTTTCTATCGCCATGACGGCCGCAAGCAGAAGCATCCAGCCGAGACTGCCGGTGCCGAGCGCGAACATCAACAACATCAGCGCCCAGCAGCAGCCGACGCAGAACAGCCCGTGGTGCGTGCCCAGCGCGAACGCATGGCTGGCCTGCGCCTGCCCCCGCCAGTGCTCGATGACGAAGCTCAACGGCGTGCGGCACTTCTCCAGGCACCGGTGCTTGAGACGGCTGAACTGGAAGGCTCCGGCCAGCGCAATGGTCGCGGCGCCGATCACCCAGCCGTGCCAGGCCAAGGTCGGCGCGCTGGCGAGCAGGGCCAGCACCGCACTGTGGAGCGCGTGCGCCAGCAGCCCGAAGGCACCCCACACCGTCATGTAGCCCAGCCCCAGCAGCATGAGAAGGCGCCCATGGTCCGGGCGCCCCTCGGTCAACCGGTCGAAGGCGTTGAACAGCGGCAGCGTGGTCGGCAGCATCATGGCCGCCGTCATGAGGATCCATGCAGCGGCGTAGAGCACCATGGGCACGACCACATCGCCGGCGGGAACGACCTGGCACAGGAACGCGGCCGGCCCCGAGGCGGTCCAGTCGCCATGTTCGAGATAGCGCCCGTAAGGGCTGCGCGCCCAGGCCCACAACGCCATCCACGCGAGCGCGATCAACGCGGCAAGAACCGGCAGGAACACGCGACGGTGGCGGGAGACGTTGCGCGGCGGCGAGCCGGCCGCCGGGTTCATGCGTCGAAGACGAAGGTGCTCTGCAGGGCGTTGTGGTTCTTGATGTCGAGGTCGATGCCCAGCGCGGCATTCTTCGACCGGTAGGTCGGGGCCTTGCCGACGAACACCGGCGCGCCCGGAACTGTCGAGAACACGGTGTCGGAAAGGACGGTCAGGCCGCCGGTCGCGCCGCGGTAGGGCTCGAGTTCGGCGTAGTAGTCCTTGCCGATCTCCAGTTCGCCCTTGCCGTCGTTCACGGTGAAGCGGATCGGCGCCCGCTCGACCGACACGACCTGGCCGATGAGCTTCGCCAGGTCGGCGATCGGCCCGCCGGCCTGCCCGGTGTAGACCTTGAGCAGCGCCTCTTCCTGCGCCTTGGAGGCGTTGTCGTCGACGAAGATCGCCGCCGTCCAGTTGCCTTCCAGGATGTTTCCGGGCACATGCGCCACGGCCGCGATGGTGTTGCCACTGACATCGAGGCCGTCGATCGTTCCCTTGTCGATGCGCCACGCGACGATCGTGTCGCAGGTGCCGTTGTCAGGATCCTCGCCGATCCAGCAGGGACACAGGACATTGCAGTTGCATACCTCGAGCAGGCGACCTTCCAGGTGATAGCTCATACGAACCTCCGTTCAGAAGCCACACGAACACGGACTTGTCGCCGCGACTCAGCGGCAAGGGGACATTGATCCTACGCTTGGCAACGAAGCAAGTCGAGCGCGATGCCCGGCCCCGCGCTGTAGCCTGGGTACCCTGCCACGGGTGTGGATCGCCTTCTCGAGCGGCGCGCGGTAGTCCGCATCGGCCTGGCTGCTCCCGATGCGCTATCGCCCCGACAGGGGCGAATCAAACGATCAATGCGATCGTTGCCTCGAGGTGCTCGGACGGTGCGCGGCGGAAACCCGAGCGCGCAAAGCGCTGGAGCTGCCCGACCACGAAGGCCGTGAGTGCCGCGGCGCGGACCTGCGCGTCGACGGTGGGCGTGGCCGACCCTTCGGCACTGGCGGCACCGCGCAGCACCTGGCGCAGCGTGGCTTCGATCTTGTCGAAGAACTGGTTCATGCGCTGCTGGAGCCGCTCGTTCTCGTACACCAGCGCATCGCCGACCATGACGCGCGTCATGCCCGGATTGCGCTCGGCGAACTGGACCAGCAGGGTGAGGATCTTCGCGGCCTGCTGGGCGCCGGTGGCGCCCTCGCGCTCGAGGATCTGGTTCACCAGCGTGAAGACGCTCTGCTCGATGAAATCGATCAGGCCCTCGAACATCTGGGCCTTGCTCGCGAAGTGGCGGTAAAGCGCGGCCTCGCTCACCTCGAGCCGCGCGGCCAGCGCCGCGGTGGTGATCCGCTCGGCACCGGGCTGTTCGAGCATGGCGGCCAGCGCCTGCAGGATTTGCACGCGCCGCTCACCCGGCTTGGGACGCTTGCGCGCAGGGGTGGCTAGCGTGTCCGCCTGGGTCTCAACGCCGGAAGCAGCTGTCTCTTCGTTCTGCATGGGAGCGCGTGCAAAGATGTAATCAATTGATTCTCGCACAGGGTTGCGAGTGAGCGCGCGCAAACGGTTTCAAGTGGGCAAGCTCATACAGAATCGGCATTTTCGGCAAGGCAGGAGTTCTATGACCCAACGCGTTCTGGTGACCGGCGGTGCAGGGTTCATCGGCAGCCACACCTGCGTGGCACTGGCGGCCGCCGGCTATGTGCCCGTGATCCTCGACAACCTCGGCAACAGCGATGTGCGGGTGCTGGAACGCCTGCGCCAGATCACCGGCAGCACGCCGATGCTGATCGAAGGCGATGTGCGCGACAAGGCCCTGCTGGCACACGTATTCGGCCAGGCGCCGTTTGCCGCGGTGATTCACTTTGCCGGCCTCAAGGCGGTCGGCGACTCGGTCGCAGACCCGCTGGCGTACTACGACAACAACGTGCACGGCAGCTTCGTGCTCGCGTCGGCGATGCGGGAAGCGGGGGTGAACACGCTGATCTTCTCGTCCTCCGCCACGGTGTACGGCGAACCGGACCACTCCCCCATCCCGGAAGATGCGCCGCGGCGGCCGGCCAACCCTTACGGGCGCTCCAAGCTGATGGTGGAGGAGGCCCTGGTCGACCTGCACCGTTCGCAGCCCGGCTGGCGCATCGCCTTGCTCCGCTACTTCAATCCGGTGGGAGCCCATGAGAGCGGGCTCATCGGCGAACACCCTCAGGGCAGGCCCAACAACCTGATGCCTTTCGTGTGCCAGGTGGCCGTGGGGCAGCGCGACAAGCTGCAGGTGCATGGCGCCGACTACCCGACGCCGGACGGCACGGGGGTGCGCGACTATGTTCACGTCATGGACCTGGCCGAAGGCCATGTCGCAGCCCTGGCGCACGCCGAGGCCCAGGGGGGGCTGGTGACGCTGAACCTCGGCACCGGCAAGGGGGCCTCGGTGCTGGAGGTGGTGCACGCCTTCGAGCGGGCGAGCGGGCGTCCGCTCCCTTACGAGATCGGCCCGCGCCGGCCCGGCGACGTACCGGCCTATTGGGCCGATCCATCCCTCGCCCACACGACATTGGGCTGGCGAGCGCGCCGCGATCTCGACCAGATGTGCCTGGACAGCTGGCGCTGGCAGCAGGCCAATCCGAACGGGTACGGCTGACGCCGGCGGTCAGCGCGCGCGAATCATCGTGCCGTAGGCCTGGTCGGTCAGGATCTCGAGCAGCATCGCGTGCGGCACCCGGCCGTCGATGATGTGCACCGCGTTGACACCGCTCTTCGCGGCATCGAGCGCGCCCTCGATCTTGGGCAGCATGCCGCCCGAGATCGTGCCGTCGGCGAACAGGTCGTCGATTTCGCGTGCGCTCAGGTTGGTGAGCAGCTTGCCGTCCTTGTCGAGCACGCCGGGCGTGTTGGTCAGGAGCATGAGCTTCTCGGCCTTGAGCACGGTGGCGAGCTTGCCGGCCACGACGTCGGCGTTGATGTTGTAGCTCTCGTTGTCCTCGCCGAAGCCGATGGGGCTGACCACGGGGATGAAGGCGTCGTCCTGCAGCGCCTTGACCACGCTGGGGTCGATGGAAACGATGTCGCCGACCTGGCCCACGTCGTGATGCAGGTTGGGATCGGCACGGTCGGCCAGCTTGAGCTTCTGCGCGCGGATCAGGCCGCCGTCGCGCCCGGTCAGGCCCACGGCCTTGCCGCCGGCCTGGTTGATCAGGCCCACGATGTCCTGCTGCACCTCGCCGGCCAGCACCCATTCGACGACTTCCATGGTCTCGGCGTCGGTCACGCGCATGCCCTGGATGAAGCTGCCCTTCTTGCCCAGGCGGTTGAGCGCCGCCTCGATCTGCGGGCCGCCGCCATGCACCACCACCGGGTTCATGCCGACCAGCTTCAGCAGCACCACGTCTTCGGCAAAGTCGGCCTGCAGGGCCGGATCGGTCATGGCGTTGCCGCCGTACTTGATGACGATGGTCTTGCCGTGGAACTTGCGGATGTACGGCAGCGCCTGGGCCAGGATCTCGGCCTTGTCGCGCGGGGGGATGTTGAGGACGGGGTCGGTCATGGGCGGTCAGGCTCCAAAGCGATGGACGATGGGAACGAAAAGGAATTCTCTCAAGGCCGCAGCCAGCGCGGTACCTTGAACCGAACAATCATCAGGTACGCACCCACGTAAGTCGTGACGAACAGCAGGCAGAACAGCATCAGCACGATGGTGTTGTTCCAGAACAGCACGGCAGGCACCACCGACAGTGCGGCGAACATCCACAGGTACGGCGACGTGCGGTTGTTGCGCGCCAGCAGCTGCCGGGCCTCGTCGTCCGCCAGCGCCACGCGCACGATGCGGCGGAAGATCAACTGGTGGAAATGCAGCGCATCGGCCGTGCCGGGCGACTGGCCCCGGGCCAGCTTGCGGTAGATGGAAAACAGCGTCTCCCACACCGGGTAGATCAGCAGCAGCATCGGGAACCACGGCGAGACGACGCGGTGCCGCTGCACCAGCGTCACGCAGGCCACGGCAATCACCATGCCCCAGACGTACGCGCCGCCGTCGCCGGCAAAGATCTTGCCGCGCGGGTAGTTCCAGACCAGGAAGCCGAAGGTGGCGCCCACCAGGCAGACCACCATCGCCGCCAGCTGGCGGTCGCCCACCTGCAGGGCCACGTGCGAAATCGCCAGGCAGACCAGCACGGCGACGGTGCCTGCGAGGCCGTTGTAGCCGTCGATGATGTTGAAGGCATGCGGCAGCCCGCCGATGGCGAACGCCGCGAACAGCACGGTGGCGTACGGCAGCATCGCCAGCCAGCCGTCGACCGCCTCGATGCCGGTGCGCGAAACGCCCAGCCCCAGCAGCCAGCACACCAGCAGGGCCGAGCCGATGGTGAGGCCCAGCCGGTAGCGCACCCTCACGCGCTGCGTCATGTCTTCGACAATGCCGCCCAGCACCGCCGGCGCGATGCTCAGCAGCGTCAGCACCGAGGTCTTGACCGGCCACGACACGTTGAAGGGGTCGGTGCCGGTGATGCCCGCGGCCAGCCAGGCCGCCCCCATGCCCAGCAGGATGCCCGCACCGCCCAGGCGCGGCACATGGCCCTTGTGGAAGCGCTGGGGCATGTCTGCGCCGTAGAGCCGCGCGTGCCTGCGCGCCCGGCGCATGAAGAACTGGACCGAGAAGGCAGCGACGAAGAAACTGATGACGATCAGAGCAATCATGTGTGGGGGTTGGGGAACCCTAGAATTCCCGAGCGAAATTAGACCATGCCAACGCCCCTCTCCCCCGCCGCCCCCCCGATCACCATTTCCATCGTGAGCCATGGCCAGCTTGCACTGGTGCAGCCGCTGCTCGAGCAGTTGGACCGGTACAGCCACGCGTCGATCGCCAAGATCGTGCTCACGGTGAACATCCCGGAGCCCGATGTGCTCGCGGGGCGAACCTGGGGGTTCGAGGTGGAACGGATCGAGAACGCGGCCCCCCAGGGCTTCGGCGCCAATCACAACCAGGCATTCGCGCATTGCGGCACGCCCTGGTTCCTGGTGCTCAACCCGGACATCCGCTTCGACAGCGACGTGCTGTCGAAGCTGATTGCACAGGCGGCACCTGACGCCGGCCTGATGACCCCGCGCATCCTGGAGCCCGGCAAGACCGCGCCCGAGCCGCATCGCGCCCTGATCACCCCCTTCGAAATCGTCGGCCGCAAGAAGCCGGGCTACGTGCGCCCAGCCGTGCCCGCATGGATTCCGGGCCTGTTCATGCTGTTCCGCAGCGAGGTCTACCGCCAGGTCGGCGGCTTCGACGAGCGCTTCTTCATGTACGGCGAAGACTTCGACATCTGCGCCCGCACCCGGCTCGCGGGCTGGACACTGCAGGTGGGGGAAGACCTGGTCGCGCGGCACGATGCGCAGCGCGAAAGCCATCGCAGCAAGCGCTACCTGTACTGGCATGTGACCAGCCTGCTGAAAGTGTGGCTGTCGAGGTCGTTCTGGCGCTACCGGCGGATGCGGCCGCCCCGCCCCTGAGGAGGGCCCAAAGCGTTTGCGAGGACAATCGGGCGCTAAAAAGCAAGCGCCGCTTTCCACACCAACGATGACGACGACAACGAGCAGCCCGACGTTCCACAACGAACACGCCCACCTGGTTCACCCCAAATACCGCCCGGACATCGACGGGCTGCGCGCCGTGGCGGTGCTGTCGGTTCTCGGCTACCACGCGTTTCCGCAGTGGATCAAGGGTGGCTTCATCGGGGTCGACATCTTCTTCGTCATCTCGGGCTTCCTGATCACCACGATCATCCTGGGCAGCTTCGAGGGCGAAGGCTTCAGCTACCGCGAGTTCTACGCCCGGCGCGTGAAACGGATCTTCCCGGCGCTGGCGCTGGTGCTGGTGGCGAGCTTTGCCTTCGGGTGGTATGCGCTGCTGCCCAACGAATGGGAGCAGCTCGGCAAGCACGTGGCGTCCGGCGCCGGCTTCGTCTCGAACTTCGCGTTCTGGAGCGAGGCCGGCTACTTCGACAACGCGGCCGAGACCAAGCCGCTGCTGCACCTGTGGTCGCTGGCCATCGAGGAGCAGTTCTACATCTTCTGGCCCGTGCTGCTGGGCCTCGCGTGGAAGCGCAAGTGGCGCGTGCTCACGGTGGTGGGCACGGTGGCGGCAATGTCGTTCCTGCTCAATGTCACGACCATCCACAGCCACCGGACAGCGGCGTTCTATTCGCCGCTCTCGCGCTTCTGGGAGCTGATGATCGGCGGCATGCTCGCGTACATGCGGCTGCACCGGCCGCCGCCAAAGCCGGGCTGGGGGCGCCACGCACAGTCCATTGCCGGGCTGGCGCTGATCGTGCTGGGCCTGTGCCTCATCCGCGGCGGCAAGGCTTTTCCGGGCTTCTGGGCGATCCTGCCGACGCTGGGCGCCTTCTTCTGCATCGCGGCCGGGCCGACGGGCGTGCTGAACCGCTATGTGCTTGCCTCGCGGCCGATGGTCTGGGTGGGCCTGATCAGCTACCCCCTGTACCTGTGGCACTGGCCATTGCTGGCCTATGCGCGCATCCTGGAAGGGAAACTGCCGCCCGACGGCATCCGCGCGCTCATGCTGGTCGTCGCGTTCGTGCTTGCTTGGCTGACCTATCGTTTTGTCGAGCGCTACACGCGCAGGACCGAGAACCCGACGGTGACGTCGGCGCTCGTCGCCGTGATGGTCGGCTTCGTGGTGCTCGGCGCGCTGGCAACCTCCCGCTACTACGTCGGCCGCCACAGCGACCCGTACTTCAGCAAGACCGCCGCCGCGGCGAAGGATTGGGGCTATCCGGACGGCCTGAGCCCGATCAAGGTCGATGGCGAGGTACTGCAGCAGATCGGGCATGGCAAGCGCAGGGTGCTGTTCTTCGGCGACAGCCACATCGAGCAGTACGGTCCGCGCGCGCTGGAACTGAACAAGATCGCGCCGGACACGCTGGATTCGCTGTCGTTCGTCACATGGGGCGCGTGCCCGCCGATTCCCAATGTGATCGACGAGCAGAACAACCTTTGCGGGGAACGCCGCGATGGCGGCATGCGCCTCGCGGTGAGCGACAGGTTCGACGCGGTGGTCTTCGGTGGCTGCTGGAACTGCTATTTCTCGGAGACGGGCAAGCCCAATGCCGACAACGCTGCAGCGGACCGCTACTACTACTTCGACGGAAAGACGAAGCGGCGCTTCATGGGCGGCGGCGGTGCGGACTTCGCGCTCAACATGCTCGAGACCGTGATGACGACGCTGTCCAAGCACAAACAGGTCTACCTGCTGCTGGACAACCCCGTCGGCGAAGGCTTCGGCCCCGAGGAATTCGTGAAGGGTGGACGCCTGGGCAGCATGAGCGTCGGGCGCATGTCGCCGACCGCCCCCTGGGCCTCGGCGCAGAAGGCGCTGCACGAGCGCATGCGCCAGATCGCACTGCGCAGCGGAGCGATCGTGATCGACCCGATACCGACGCTGTGCGAAAAAGACTGGTGCACGCGTGCAGACGCCGATGCCACACCGATCTACAAGGACGCAGGCCACCTCCGTGCCGAGTACGTCCGGAAGTTCGCCACCTACATCGACCCCGCAATGACGACGCCGAAACAGCCGGCAGCCGCAACCGGCCGCTAGGCGTACAGGCGCCGCAGGCTTCGCACGCCGGGCAGGCGTGTGACAGCCCCGACGAAGCGCACCACGGCCGGCGGGCAGTGCCCGAGCAGGAACAGCGTGATGCGCAGCCGCAGCTTCTTCTTGCGTCCCACATAGGGATTGGCCAGCACCATGGCACCGTATTCGTTGAGGATCGCGCTCATCTCCTCGCGGTACTGGTCGTCGTTCTTGATCGACTCGATCGCGTGGTTGACGAAGTACGGCTGGAACCTGGGCACCAGGCAATCGCGGAAGTAGTAGCGCCCGCGCTGATGCTCGTCGGGGAACATCTGCGTGAGCTTCTTGAAGTACTTGAAGCGGCTGCGAATCATCCGGATGCCGAAGGACGTGCTCGCGGTGTGGATGCACCAGACGGTGACGGCCTTGTCGATGAAGTAGTTGCTGTAGCCCTTGCGGAAGATGCGCAGGAACAGATCGTCGTCCTCGAAGCCCATGAACTGCGAATCGAAGCCGTCGACGGCTTCGAAGGCCTTGCGGCTCACGAGCGTGGCCGAAGGCAGAACGAACATGTCGTGGCGCAGCAGATCGTTGATGTTGCGCTTCGGATGGGTGGCGTGTTCCTTGATCACGCCCGTGCGGATCACATTGCCGTCGGCATCGGCCTCGTACAGGTCGGCATAGACGAAACCGAACAACCGGTCGTCGCGCGGGATCGAGGACGCCAGGGTCTCGATGTGATTGGGCAGGTAAAAATCGTCCTGGTCGAGAAAACAGATGCAGTCCGAGGTGGAGGCCCTCACGCCAGCGTTGCGCGCCGAGCCCTGCCCGCCGTTTTCCTTGTCGATGATGCGAAACGGATAGCGGGCAGCCAGCGTGTCGAGCGCAGCACGCTCCTCGGGGCGCGAACCGTCGTTGACCACGATCACCTCGGTGGCGGGAACCGATTGCTCGAAGACGCTCTTCACCGAGCGCTCGATGAAATCGGCGCCGTTGTAGAACGGGATGATCACCACGACGCTCGGCCAGGCGGTCGGTTGCGCAGCGAGGGTGGAATCTGGAGAGGCGTTCATTGGATTCATGGTTTGGGGGCTGAGCCTACACAGATTCGAAAAGGTCGCGAACGACGCCGCGCACGCCGCGGCCGAACTTGTCGTAGCGGCCCGTCATGGCTTCGCGGAAGATCGGTATGCAGCGCGCCAGCCGCGACGCGGGCAAGGCAGCGCGAAAGCGTTGGTGCTCGATCTTGCTGCGTACCTTGGCGACGATCTCGGGCGGGACCCGGTCGCCCAGCTGCTGCAGCCGCGCAAGAAGAAGCTCGGCCTTGATGGCCCGCTCGACGTGCGTATTGCCCCTGGAAGCCAGCGCCTTGCGCACCTTTTCCGCGAAAGCGTCGCGCCGCGCGCCGATCTGGTTGGACTCGTGCTGCCGGTACTCGACGAGGGCCTGCTCCAGCAGGTCGACCCGTGCCGTCGTCGATGCGACGATGCCCAGCCACTCGTCGTGCACCCATTCGACCGGCAATGGCAGGGCGTCCGCGAGCAGCGACCGGCGAAAGACGGTGGTCGCACCCGTCACGAGGTTGCGGCGCAGCAGCACGTCGAAGGCGTTGCCGGCATGGACCCGCTCGAGCTCGGACGGCGTGACCTCGAGCGCATGGAACAGCGTCTGGCCAAGGTCGCGGCGCTCCGAGTCCACCAGGCGCGCATCGGTATGCAGCAGCAGCAGGTTGCCGTCCTGCTCGAACCGCGCCACCATCTGCGCAAGCCGGTCGGGCATCCACACGTCGTCCTGGTCGCTGAGCGCAATCAGTTCGCTGCTGCAGGCGCTGATGGCCTGCTCGAAATTCTTGACGACGCGCAAGGCGACCGGATTCTCGAAGACCCGCAGGGCGATGGGCCGGCCCGGACGCTCGATCGCACATTCGGCGACAGTGGCTCGCACCACCTCGACCGAACCGTCGCGCGAGGCATCGTCGGACAACACGATTTCGACCGGCGGCCGGGTCTGCAGGCAAATGCTGCGCACCTGCTCGCGCAGGAAGCGCGCACCGTTGTGGGTGCAGAGTGCGACGGAGACTTCGAGGGGACGGGGAGCGTTCATGGGCGGGTGGGCTGGTCGGCACTGCTGCGCACATTGCGCGGCGGCCACGCCAGATCGAAATCTTCGGCGTCGAGCGTCAGGTTGGGGTTGTAGGCGGGGTCACTGGCGATCAGGCCGGCCCAGCGGCTTTGCATGAAGGCGGATTCGCGCGCAAGGCGATCGCGCGATTCGGCGGCCACTTCGAGCCCACGGCTCGCCGACTCGTGGTGCAGCAGCTCGGCGTAGGGCGTCCAGACGTTGCGGTAGCCGGCCTCTCGCAGGCGCAGGCAGAAATCGACGTCGTTGTAGGCCACGCCGAGTTGCCCTTCATTGAGCCCGCCGACCTGCTCGTAGAGCGATTTGCGCACGATCAGGCAGGCCGCCGTGACCGCCGAGAAGTTCTGCACGAGCTGCGCACGGCCGCCATGGCCCGCGACCGACGCTGGAAGATGCTTGTGCGCGTGCCCCGCCATGCCCCCGATGCCCAGGACGACACCGCCGTGCTGGATGGTCATGTCGGGGTAGAGCAACTTCGCGCCGACCGCCCCCACGCCGGGCTGCAGCGCGAGCGAAACCATCTCGTCGAGCCAGTCGGACGAGAGGACTTCGATGTCGTTGTTGAGCAGGCCGATGAGTTCTCCCCGGGCCTGGGCCACGGCCGCGTTGTTGAGCGCCGAGTAGTTGAAGGGGCGATCGTCGCGAATCACGGTGATGCCCGGCTGCGCGTCAAGCGAGGCAAAGTAGGCCAGCGCCTCGGGGTCGTCCGAGCCGTTGTCGACCAGCAGGATTTCGTAGTTCGGGTAGGCGGTTTCGAGGACGATGCTCTCGATGCACTGGCGGACCAGGCCCACGGCATTGCGGGTCGGGATGATCAGCGAGACCAGCGGCGGCGACGCGGGAAGCGCGTAGCGGACACGATAGCCGCAAGGGACGGCCTCGGCCTTGGCGGCGACGCCGGCACGTTCGAAATGCCGGTCGAGCGCCAGCACGCCCGCACGCCGAGCCGCGGCGCTCGGCGGCGCCCCGTCTCCATGGCAAAGCACCCGCGGAATGTGGCGAATCTGCCCCGCTTCAGCCTGCTCCACGCAACGCAGTGCCAGGTCATGCCCCCAACCCTGCGCCACGTCGGCAGGCAAGCCACCTGCCGCGTCGAACAAGGAAACCTGCACAACGCCCAGCGGCGAAAAGAGATTTCCGGACAGGAACAGGTCGATGTTCCAGTCGGGCTTGAAAGACGGGCAGCAGCGTGTCCCCTGCGCATCGATCCGGTCCTCGTCGGCGTAGATCATCCGGGCCTCGGGATGCTCGACGATTTCCTTCGCAATGCAGAACAACGTGTGTGCGCGAACCGTGCAGCCCGGCTCGAGCCAGACCACCCAATCCCCGGATGGCGTGGCGCCGAGAGCGCCGGCGCAGCCGTGCTTGATCCGTACATCCGCCTCGCCAAGGCCCTGAAGCAAGGCTTTCAGCTGGCTGTCGGCAGCCCCTTCGTGAACGATGTGCAACTCCCATGCCCCATAGATCTGGGACTGGATCGAAGCGACCTTTTCGCGAAGCGAGGCTGCATCGCCGCCCCCGAAAGGAAGCAAGACCGACAACTGCGGCCGCACTGGCCACGCGTCGATCTCGCGACGCATGCCTGCATGGGCATCCGCACCCGGGCTGTCGTACAGCGCGGCCCAGTCCGCATAGCTCCCGCGCTGCACCGGCGCAGGGAGCACCGTGCCGCGAACAACGCGCCGGAAATGCCCGCTGGCCCACCGCAGGGGCGCCGTCAGGCGCCAACTGGTAGATTGCTGCATGGTCCGGACCTGATCTTCCAAGGCCTTCGCCCGCACTTCGAGCAACCCGATTTGCCGCTGCAGCTGCGCATTGCTCGAAGCGCTGTCGGGCCTGCGTCGCCGAAGAAGGGGCTGCGAAGGCGGCAGCGTTGGCTTACTGAACATTGCTAAAGATCACGAAAATTGCGGCTTCCACTCGTTACGGGCCCTCGAATCAAGGGCCGGTAAAATTATCCCCTTCTTCACACCCTATAAAAAAATGCGCGTACTTTCCGTTGTGCTCTCAGGGGGGGCAGGTTCCCGGCTTTGGCCCGCATCGCGCCAGGCGTTCCCCAAGCCTTTCATGAAGTTGGGGGGCTCTTCCTTGCTGCAGCAGGCCATCGAACGAGGCCAGGCGTGCGGCACCGGCGATCTGATGATCGTCACCAACAAGGACCACCTGTTCCTGACGAAGGACGTCCTGCGGGAGATGTCCGATCCACCGGAAGCCACCCTGCTGCTGGAACCCAAGGGCCGCAACACCGGCCCCGCCATCGCCCTTGCCGCACTGCAATGCGTCCAGCAGTTCGGCGGCGACACAGTGATGCTGGTGCTTTCCGCCGATCACCTCGTGCCGGATGTGGAGGCCTTCGTGGCCAGCGCAAGCCAGGCGTTCCGGCTCGCCACGCAGGGCGCGCTGGTGGTTTTCGGCATCAGCCCGACCGGTCCGGATACCGGGTTCGGCTATGTCGAGGTGGCCAAGGTCTCGCGCGACAGCCAGCCGGCCAAGCGCTTTGTCGAAAAGCCCGACCTTCAGACCGCGCAGGAGTATCTGGCGACCGGCCGCTACTACTGGAACAGCGGCATGTTCTGCTTCACGGCCGATGCGATCATTGCGGCCTTCGAAAAACACGCACCCGAGTTGCTGGCCGCAGCACGCCATGCGCTGAAGTCCTCGCAGGCCGCCGCCGACCGTACCATTCAGTTCGACCTGCATGCGTTCGGCCTTCAGCCGGACATCAGCATCGACTACGCGGTCATGGAACCGGCCGACAACGTCTACGTGGTGCCGGCCAAGTTCGGCTGGAGCGACGTGGGCTCCTGGCCTGCGGTCGCCAAGGCGCACACGCCTGACGCGAGCGGCAACACCATGCCTTCGGATGTCGTCGCGATCGACACCACGGGCACCCATGTCCAGGTCGACAGTCATGGCCCCAAGCTGGTCGCCACGCTGGGCGTGCATGATCTGGTGATCGTCGACACACCCGACGCGCTGCTCGTGGCCCACAAGAGCAGCGCGCAGGAGGTGAAACGGGTCGTCGACACGCTGAAAGGCCGTAAGCACGAAGCCGTGCATCTTCCCGCCGTGGTCCACCGCCCATGGGGCACCTACGCCTCGCTCAAGGAAGAAGACGGGTACAAGGTCAAACGCATCACCGTAAAACCGGGAGAATCGCTTTCCTTGCAGTACCACCACCAGCGCGCCGAGCACTGGGTTGTCGTGCAAGGCCGCGGCATCGTGCAGATCGGCGACATCGAACACGTCACCCTGCCGGGCCAGTACCGCTACATCCCATTGAAAGAGAAACACCGCTTGACCAATATCGGCGAAGAAGAACTGGTGCTCATCGAAGTCCAGTGCGGCGGCTACCTGGGCGAGGACGACATCGTCCGCCTGGCAGACACCTACGGACGCGCATGAGCCAAGTTCACTCAAACCTCCATCGCAGTACGTGGTCCGACTGGTGGGAAGGCACTCGCCGAACAGACATATGGTGGACCCTCGCATGGTTCGATATCGTGTTGCGCTACCGGCGCTCGATGCTGGGTCCGATATGGCTTACCTTGAGCATGGGCGCGATGATTGGAGGCATGGGCCCGCTGTACAGCTCGCTCTTTGGAACCGAACTCTCGAAGTTCTTTCCACACCTTGCGCTCGGCATTATCTTCTGGGGATTTTTTTCCGCCGTGGTCACCGACGCGTGCAATGCGTTTGTCGGATCCTCGAATTACCTGAAGCAGGGCTACTTTCCGATCAGCCTGTTTGTTTGGCGGAGCCTTGCACGCAATCTGATCCAGTTTGCGCATCAGATCGTGCTCTACATCCCGGTCGCGCTGTGGGCGGGGGTCTCTCTGTCATGGTCGGCCCTGCTTGTCATTCCCGCCTTCGTCATTGCCGTCATCAATGCTCATGCCCTCGGCTTACTTCTCGGCCTCATTTGCACACGCTTTCGCGATGTCACGCAAATCGTGACGAGCGTGATGCAAATGCTCATGTTTCTGACGCCTGTATTCTGGCTGCCCGAAAGCCTGCCCAACAGAGCTCAGTACGTTCTCTGGAATCCCTTCGCACAAATGCTGGACCTGCTGCGTACCCCGCTGATGGGTGGTGTTGCGGAAGTTCATAGTTGGCTTGGAATACTGGGTTGGACAGTTGCGAGCGTTGTCGCCTCGACACTGCTATTCGCGAAGTACCGCCGCCGCGTCGTTTACTGGCTCTGACCCATGGCTTTTATTTCACTCAAAAACGTCGCTGTCAATTTCCCCATTTATGGCGCTGGTGCAGCATCTCTGAAGAAGACCCTCGCCGCATCCGTGACTGGCGGCCGTTTCGGCAAAGAAACGGGCGTGACGGTGGTGCAGGCACTCAGCGGCATCAACATCGAACTCAAAAGCGGCGACCGACTGGGGCTTATCGGTCACAACGGAGCGGGTAAGTCCACTCTGTTGCGGACACTCGCAGGCGTGTATGAACCGTCTTCCGGGGAGTTTGCTCGTCAGGGGACGGTTGCAAGCCTGATCGATCCGTCGCTGGGTATCGAAATGGATGCTACGGGTATCGAGAACATCATGCTGCGCGGGCTCGTAATGGGCATGAGCAAGAAGGAAGTCGACAGACTCACGCCCGAAATCTGCGAGTTCAGCGGCTTGGGCGAGTACGTCAACATGCCGGTACGAACCTACTCGACCGGCATGATGATGAGACTCGCCTTCTCAATATCAACCAGCGTTCAAGCCGATATTTTGCTGATGGACGAATGGCTGTCAGTGGGAGATGCCGAGTTCACTGAAAAAGCCGAAAAACGCATGCGTGATGTGGTGTCGAAGTCCGGCATTCTCGTACTCGCCTCGCATTCACCGGAACTGATCGCTAAGGAATGCAATCGAGTGATTCATCTGGAACATGGCCGAATTGTTGAGCAGTAGAGAATGCGAGACTAAGGCCTGTTAACACAACCGCAAGCCATCAGCGGTGAGAGCGAAGCTGATGAAGGCGGTGAACATGACGTCCAGCTTCTCGAATCGGGAGAAGATGCGCCGATAGCGCTTGAGCCGACGGAACAAGCGCTCGACTTCATTGCGGCGCTTGTACATGGCGCGGTCGTATTCCCACGGCTCGACGCGAGTGCGCAGTGGCGGGACGACAGGGATAAAGCCGAGGTCGAGCGCAAGCTGCCGAGTCTCGTTGCCTTCATAGGCGCGATCCATGAGCAGATGCAGTGGCCGATTCGGCGCGCCCAAGCGCCTCAACAACTCGCGACCTTCGGGTGCATCGTGCGCTTGACCCGGCGACAACGAGAACGTTACGGCCGTGCGCGCGTCCGCGGCGAGAAGGTGGATCTTGGTGTTCCATCCGCCGCGGGACTTGCCGATAGCTTGCGGACCGTTTTTTTTCGAGCGCCTGTCCCATCGGGATGCACCTTGACGCTGGTGCTGTCCAACGACACGGCTTCGATCTTGATCTGCACCACTTGCGCGAGCTGTAGCTGCGCGAAGGCTCTGTCCAGGACACCAGACTTGGCCCAGCGATTCATGCGCGTGTAGATGGTGTGCCAGTTGCCGAACCGCTTGGGCAGGCCTCGCCACTTGCACCCATGCTCGGCGACGTACAAGATGGCATTGAGTACCTGCAAGTTCGACAAGCTGACATTGCCTCGCTGAATCGGCAAGCAGTCCTCGATCTGCTCAAACTGCGCTCGTGTGATCTCCATGCCACCAATGTCGCTCGAACACGCGGTGCGCGCAATTAGTGTTAACAGGCCCTAGTAAAAGGAAAAGGCTGGGGGCATTCCTTCATCGCCGGGCGCCCGGGCCGGCGAGTTCAACCGCCTGATTGCTTATCGACTTCTTTTCTTCTGGAGCTTGGTCTTGTAAGCTTTCGCAACTCATCACATCAGATGAAGGAGGGGGCGAAATGAGCACGACCGATGGGTTCCACACCGGGACGAATCACGCTTGGACGTTCGTCGGCGGCGGAACAGGACAAGAAAAAGCCCGTTCGAGGACCAAGGCACTGGCAAGCGTCATCTTGGTCCTGGGAGGCATGCAAGGTGGTCTTGTGTGCGCTTCCACTGCCATTGGCGGCGGCTACACCGGCAGTGCGGAGAGCAATATCTGCAGTACTCCCGGATTCTCGACCACGGGTTGGTCATGCATGCAGCCCAATACCACGGGCGGTTGGGCTTTCATCAGCGGCATACCTCGCGTGTATCCTGATACGAGCATGCTGAACGAGTTGGTGGGCACTAATTTGGGCCGCAACGCCATCCTGCTCGGAAACACGGCAACGAAGGCCAGCGGAAACAACAGCATTGCCATCGGGAGCGGTGCTCAAGCCATCTCGAATGACAGCATGGCGCTCGGCGCCAATGCTTCCGCCATCGGAACCAACTCCGTGGCTTTAGGCCAGGGCTCGCTGGCAGCCCGCGACAACAGCGTTTCGGTGGGCAATGCGGCCGCGGGGCTGACACGCAGCATCACCAATGTGGCGCCAGGCATACTGGGCACAGACGCGGTCAATTTGGATCAAATGCGCCAAGCCAACGCTCAGGTGCTTAGCGATGCCAATACTTTCGCAGCGAAAGGCGTTGCCGCAGCGATGGCCGTTCCCACCATGCCTCAACTACCACCCGGTAAGCGATGGGTCGGCGTTGCTACAGGCTACTACGCAGGCCAGAGCGCTCTTGGAATGGGGTTTGGGTACCAAGTCGACGAAAACCTCAATGTAGGGGCCGCAATCTCGACGTCCAGTGGCCGGGGAAGCCGCTCAGGAGTTCGAGTTCAGGCCGGATATGCGTGGTGACGTGATTTGTTTTTCGCGAAGAAAGGTCCAGCGACGGTCGATGTTGAAAAACAAATTGACTCTTTAGTCGCGAAAAATCGTGCGCCAGTGACATCAGTGCATCCGAAGCGTGACTCCCGCCGAAGATTAGTCCACAAGTTTTTACGAAATTTCAGCAAGGAATTACTCTCCGTAAATTCCGCTAGCCCGTATTTCCATTATTCTTTCTGCGACCCGTCGACCCGCGACCTCTAGCGAAAGTGTTTTTTCAGCGCTAACCTTGGCCCTCGCCCCCAATTCGGCCGCCCACGCCGGATCATCGTATAGGCGCCTCATACAACTGGCTGCGTACTCGGTAGAAGGTTCGGCCCAGACAGAATTCGCGTCGTATGGTGGGATCGGCCGCCCGAGTTTCCGCAATTCAAATGGCACCAGCAGACTGTTGGATTCGTCCATGAAGTCAATATTTCCCGAGTAATTGGTTGCAATAACGGGCTTTCCCATCAGCATCGCCTCTGCCATCGTCAACCCCAACCCCTCGCTTCGATGCAAAGAGACATAGGCGTCGCATGCATCCATGAGCGACAGCACTTCATCCGAGCTAAAGACTTGGTCAATGATTTTGATGTTGGCGCCCGCCGCGGCCTCTCGAAGTTCGGCTATCTGCGCTGGATGTCGATCGCCAAATGAGGTTTTAAGAACCAGACTGACTGACTCTGAGGCATTAAATGCCTGCTTGAACGCGCGAATAAGTCCCAAAGGATTCTTTCGCTCCATGACACTCATCATGTGGAAAGTAAACAGGAAAGTAAAATTCTCCTTATCTAACCCAAAATACCCTCGATCTCGAGGCAAATAGTGCCCCAATTTGACTCCCGGGAAAAGCGTGCGAACCGGAATTGAAAGACGTTCTCTCAATCCCTTCGCGACGAATTCCGTTGCCGTCCATACCTCATCCACCTGCTCTGCCGCGGCAATCCAGGAATCTGGAACTGAATCGAATTCCCAATACCAGTATGCAATGCGATACGGCTTGAACGTACGTCGAGCGAGATCAGATCTTCCATGAAAATCACCAAAAAATGGCTCCGGTTGCGTATGGATTAAAGTAACGTCAAAGTCTTCCAAACCATCGAACTTCCATCGAATTGGGTCATCTTTTTTATCCGTGCGAATATCGCGCAAGGAAGTCTGAATCGCCGCGCTCTTCAACGCGCCTTCGAGCGCCTCGACAGAAACGCGAAGACCCGACGGATAACAGAAATGCCCGATGATGTTTACGCCTGGAGCAATCATTTTCGCGACAGTCACCTGCCGGTTCAGATCTGAGCACCATTGTCTTGCATCGGCCGAAATACCTTCGTGCACCTGCAGCCAGTCAATCAGCGCATTCGCATCCTTTTCATTTTGAAATGCTCTCGGATGCAGGACACGCCACTGGTTCCTAGCGTTGTATGCAGACCTCAAATGCTGTTCAGGCGTGAGTTCAAGCGGCCATTGCGACGGGTCCACCCAGGAATCGGTTGCGTTGTAAGTTGCCGAGAACCATGCCGAGAAATCTTGGCTCCCGAACACGGTTAGCGCATCTGGATATAGCGATTGCCATGCAGGGGTAAAGCGATAAGCCTGCACCAATTCGCGCGCAGGATTTTCGGCAGCCGACCAGAACAGCCACCAAATCTCCTCCAGCCGCAAATCACCTTCCGCTCGGCCATGTTTCATGAACCATCGAAAAAGCTCACCCCGCCCTGCAGGCGTCAGGCCATGCGGAATCGCCTGCCGCACATCTTCTCTGAATAAAAATAGCTGCCTCGCTCGCGCAGAAATATCTTCGGAAAATAGCGACTCAATAGCCTCGTTGAAGGATGCTGGCAACTGCATTTTCGCCTTTGCTTCGTCCTGAAGCCAGCGATAGAACGTCCCGTCGGTACCGCCAGAGAGGGCGTTGGGAAATCTCACGCGAAGATCTCGACGGGAGCGGAGCAAATCCAGGCACCAACGGGCCGCCGACCACTTGTCCGAAACCAAGTGAATAGCTTGTGGAACCCAAAGCACCGACCAACGGGGAAGCCCAGCAGTCTGCACGCAGGCTCCCTCGCTGGCGAGATCAAAGACTGGATTCAATGCAAGGATGGAGCCGCGATCCATTATCTGGCCATCGAGGGTTTGTCGGGGATTTAACTCTCCGTTCAACCTCAGCCTGGGGATCGGGTGATTTCCACTCAACTCGGGATGAAGATAGGGATCCTCATCGATTCCCAGCGCCCGGATATCGTCCGCGATCCGGCGCACATCCCTCACAGGATTGCTGTTGCCCCGTGTCGCACCTTCATGATGAACAAGGCAGGCGGAAGGCGCATATGCCGTTCTGTACCCCGCCTGCCACGCTCGCAGACACAAGGCAACGTCGCTCATTGCAATGAAATAAGACTCATCGAACTTTCCGACAAGTTCGAAAACATCGCGGCGAATCAATTGGCATGCGCCCATGATCGCAAGCCAATTTCTTGGATGATCGGGAGTCCCGAAAACGCCCCATGGCTGCCCGCCGGCACTTCTGTACATCAGTGCGCAAAGATGTGGACCGACACCCACCCCACCGTGCTGCAATTCGAGTGAGGGGTAGATCAGCTTTGTCCCGACAACACCAACGCCGGGTCGCATGGCAAACCCCACCATCTCCTTCAACCAGCCGCGCGAAATAACTTCAATGTCGTTATTTAAAAAGAGCAGCATCTCCCCTGTCGCACAAGATGCCCCATAATTGCAAGCAGCAGAGTAGTTGAAAACTTTTTCGAAATTAACAATTTTGACTTCCGAATAGGCGGCCAACTCTTGGTAATAGGAAAGAGTCTCTGGCTCTTTCGAACCGGTATCCACCACCACAATCTCCTTGTCCGGATAATCGGTCCCAAGCAACAGGCCATTCAAGCACATTCGCAAAAGATGAGACTTGTCTTTTGTTGGAATTACGATGGAAACCTTGGGAAATTTTCTCGGCAACCATTCAATGTGCTGAGTCCCATCTCCCTGAGTTCGGGCAATCGATGAAAAACCCTTGATGGCCCAAAATTTTTCGATCACCTTACGATTTTCCGCAGCAGCGACTTCATTTGACAGTGCGCGCCCCCTATCACTGCCTTGCTTGATGTGGCAAAGTACCTTTGGAATTCTTCGAATGTTTTGAGCCAGATCGCTAACGCGCAAATTCAGATCCCATTCGACTGCACTGCCAGATGACACGTCTATGCCACCGACCTCGTCAACAAGGGCACGTCGCAAAAAGGCGAGCCGCCCAAAATAATTGAATGAATACAGCAGGTCTGGCGACCATTCCGGCTTGAAAAGAGGCAATTCTCGAGACTGCGTGCTGGATTGCTGATCCTCGTCGCTGTAGAAAATTTCCGCATCGGGAAAGCGACCCAGTTCCACGGAGAATTCATTCAACGCCGCTGGTGCAAGAATATCGCCGCAGTCCAGAACGACAATGAATTTTCCTTGCGCCAACTTCAACCCCGCCGACAAGCAGGATGCTTTTTCTTTGTTTTCTGCGGTCGCGAGACGAATACGCGAATCGGAATCGACGAGTTGACCAATTCCCGGATTTTCCTCCGCGGCATCGGCTGCTCCACACAGGACGATTTCCCATGCCTGATGGAACTGAGCCTGAATGGACCCAACGGTTCGAAGCAGACTTTCGGAAGAGGCAGTCCCGGTCACCAGAAAAGTTACAGCCGGAAAATCCTCCGCCGGAAAGGGGGATACATCGGACCAGCGTTCGACTTCGAGTATCCATTTCGCATATTCACTCGACTGCGACGCGGCGACATGCGAAGTCACTTCATGCTGTTGACCCGGGCCGAGCCCTGCTATCGCCTTTCTGTCACGAATGAATTTCAGCCGCTGAGGAATCCGGGTGGGCGTTAGAAGCCACCACAGGGCCTTGGCAGCACGCCTCGCATGAGCCCGGGTAGCGCCGGGGATCATTCCAGCCAATTTTCTGATAGGTGCGGTCGAACGCCATATTGTGGAGTTCTGAATTGCTATGTGATGATGCTCGGCCAGAGCGGCCCGGTCATTGGCAGCGGCGACTAATGCGTTCTTTGATTCGTTTGCAATATGCAATTCCGATCTCAATCCGGCTAGTTGGGCCTTCGCCACTTTTTGGACTTCTTCTTCGCGCTGCTCGGCCTCGGCACATCGATTTTCTGCAGTCACCGCTATTTGCCGGGCTTTTACTAGCTGGGCCTCGACAACCTTCAGCTTGTCTGCAGCGAGGCTCAGTTTGGATTCGTAGCTCTGCGCCCGCGCTCTTTCCTCTTCGACGTCCGCCAGAGTGAAATCATCAAAGACATTTGGCGGGAACTTGAACACCTCGATCAGTTCGCCGTGCTCTGCCGCCACATAGTACCGATTGAGCCCATCCGAATAGCAATGAACATACTGCGCCTCCGTCAGCAGTGATTCCCATTGCTGGTGGCTCTCGATCTGAGACAGAGGAAGGGTCGATTCGACAACCACCACCCAGGGCCTGTTTACCTTCCAGTCATTGCCCTCGATTACGGCACGCTCGAGACCTTCTACGTCGATCTTTAAAAAGTGAACCTGCGCACCTGCCGGAATGTTGTTCTTCCAGATCTCCGAAAGCGTCGTGATGTCGACTTCTTCTTGTCGAGCATTCCATCCAGCATCCGTATGTGCCCGAGCAATCTCCTGATCTGCGGTTGACAGGCCTGTATCTTCGATGAAGTTCATTGAGATTCGGCCGACCCGATTTCCCACGGCAACACGAAGGTTTGTTTCAAGCGGTCTCTTTTCGACGATCTGGGAAAAATAAAATGGATTGGGCTCGATGTTGATCCCGTGCCATCCATGCTCGCTGAATGCCTTTGTGACGGAGTGAAGATCGGGAGACCACGCTCCTACGTCGATAAAAAAACCATTCTGAACACCGCCTAGGGCTCGCCAGAGCATTACATCTTCGAAATTTTGAGCGTGAGAGATAAATGGCATGTAGTTTTAATCTGCGCTTGTTTCTAGGCAAACACTGGAGATGCAAGATGAGGGATGGCAGACTATGGATTCTGCCCGCAGTCCGCTTGTTACCACGCGTAGCGCGCCACGCGGAGCCGTCGGCATTCGGCCGCCTCCGCACGGGACGCCGGGGACACCATCATGGGCTTCCTCCTTCTTGCGGCAAAATCGTCCGTTTCCAGCTTGCTAGATTGTCGTGCAACACGCGTCGACACTAGCCTTACCGAAGGGAGAGATCCTCATGAAAAAACACGCGATCGTGACGGGCGTCACCGGCCAAGATGGTGCATATTTAGCTGAACATCTGCTTGCTAAGGGATACGTTGTCTACGGCACCTACCGCCGCACCAGCTCCGTCAACTTCTGGCGCATCGAAGAACTCGGAATTCAAAATCATCCGGATCTTCATTTGGTTGAGTACGACCTCACCGACCTGGGAAGCTCGATCACACTGATCCGCGACGCTGCGCCGGACGAGGTCTACAACCTCGCCGCCCAGAGTTTCGTCGGCGTCAGCTTCAATCAGCCCACCGCCACGGCTCAGATCACCGGTGTGGGCGCGCTGCATCTTCTGGAAGCCATTCGTCTGGTCAACCCGAAGATCCGCTTCTACCAAGCGTCGACATCGGAGATGTTCGGCAAGGTTCAAGCCATCCCTCAGATCGAGGAAACCCCGTTCTATCCCCGCAGTCCCTATGGTGTCGCGAAGCTGTACGCCCATTGGATGACCATCAACTACCGCGAGAGCTACGACATCTTCGGCTGCAGCGGCATCCTCTTCAATCACGAAAGCCCATTGCGCGGCCGAGAGTTCGTCACCCGCAAGATCACCGACAGCGTTGCGAAGATCAAGCTTGGCAAGCTCGACGTGCTGGAGCTCGGAAACCTCGATGCCAAGCGCGACTGGGGGTTCGCCAAGGAGTACGTCGATGGCATGTGGCGCATGCTGCAGGTGGATGAGCCCGATACCTACGTGCTCGCCACCAACCGTACGGAAACCGTGCGCGATTTCGTCAGCATGGCGTTCAAGGGTGCAGGCATCGCCGTCGAGTTCAAGGGAACCGGAGAAGCGGAGTCTGCGGTCAACACAGCAACGGGCAAGACCGTAATGCGCATCAACCCGAAGTTCTATCGTCCTGCCGAGGTGGAGCTTCTGATCGGCAATCCCGCCAAAGCCAAGGCCAAACTTGGCTGGGAGCCCACTACCACGCTGGAACAACTCTGCCAGATGATGGTGGAGGCCGACATTCGACGCAACACACAGGGCTTCTCGTTTTGAAGATCCTGCTTACCGGCGCGGAAGGATTTACCGGCCGCTTGTTTGCCGAGCGCGCAATTGCGGCCGGTCACACAATCAGCGCACTCCAGTCCGATCTGACGCATCGCGATGCGATGCTCAAGGAAGTGCTGGAGGTGGCGCCCGACGCCGTGGTGCACCTGGCGGCCATCAGTTTCGTGGGACACGCGCATGACGCCGCGTTTTACGCTGTGAACGTCGTTGGAACCACCAATCTCTTGGATGCGCTGGTGCAGTTGCCTGTTCGGCCCAAACGTGTGCTTTTGGCCAGCAGCGCCAATATCTACGGCAACGCAACCCAGTCCCCCATCAAGGAAGACCAGGCGCCGGCACCGGTCAACCACTACGGCATGAGCAAACTTGCCATGGAGTTCATGGCGAGGACCTACAGCGACCGACTGAATCTGGTGATTACCCGCCCTTTCAACTACACCGGCCCTGGGCAGGATGCCAATTTCCTGATTCCGAAGCTGGCCGTGCACTTTGCAGCACGCTCACAGTCGATCTCATTGGGCAATCTGGACGTAGAACGCGAGTTCAATGATGTGCAGATGGTCTGTGACGCCTACTTGCTGCTACTCGCTCATGGAGAGCCAGGCGAGGCCTACAACATCTGCTCGGGGCGGCCGCATGCGCTGCGGCAAGTGATCGAGACATTTGCCCGAATGACTTCGCACAATCCCCGCATCGAGGTGAATCCGGCTTTCGTCAGGCCGAATGAAGTGCATCGGCTCTGCGGCGACCCGAGCAAGCTCCAAACATTGCTGGCCAAACAGCATGCATCGCTGGAAGAGCCGGAACTGGAGGAAACGCTGGCGCGAATGCTGCGCGCCGCCAAGGTCACCGCAGCAGACTCAATCAGCTAAAGACTTCGGCCTGGCTAAAACTTGTGCCGGCTTGGTCTTTGCCCGACAGCTGTGGGGCCACGCCGATTGGCGGCCACACGATTCCCAAGTCGGCGTCGTCCCACTTGATCGAGCGCTCATGAGTGGGCGCATAGTAATCCGTCGTCTTGTACAGAAACTCGGCCGTTTCGCTGAGCACGAGAAAGCCGTGGGCAAACCCCGCAGGCACCCAGAGTTGCTTGTGGTTGTCTTCGCTGAGTTCCACACCCACCCATTTGCCAAAGTTCGGCGACGACTTGCGGATGTCCACAGCCACGTCGAATACCGCGCCCTGAACAACACGCACTAACTTCCCTTGGGGCTGCTGAATCTGGTAGTGCAGACCACGCAGCACGCCCTTGGCCGAGCGCGAGTGGTTGTCCTGGACGAACTCGACATGCCGCCCGACAGCCTCATCGAACGCCTTGCTGTTGAAGCTCTCGTAGAAAAACCCCCGTGCATCGCCGAAGACCTTCGGCTCGATGACCAGCACCTCGGGAATCGCGGTGGGTGTTGCCTTCACGAACGCACCTCCTCGGCCAGCAAATGATTCAGGTATTTGCCATAGCCGCTCTTCTCCAGCGGCGCGGCAAGCCTTGCCAGTTGCTCCCGGTCAATGAAACCATGCCGCCAGGCAATCTCTTCCGGACAGGCAATCTTCAACCCTTGCCGGTGCTCCAGTGTCGCGATGAACTGCCCCGCTTCCATCAGGCTCTCGTGCGTGCCGGTGTCCAGCCACGCATAGCCGCGCTGCATGATCTGCACGTTCAGCTGATTGAGACCCAGATAAGCCTGGTTGACCGCCGTGATCTCCAACTCGCCACGCGCGCTGGGCTTCACGGCCTTGGCGATGTCGACCACCTGGTTGTCGTAGAAATAGAGGCCGGTCACGGCATAGCTGCTTTTGGGCTTGGCCGGCTTCTCCTCGATGCTGCTGGCCTTGCCCTTTGCATCGAAGGCCACCACGCCATAGCGCTCGGGGTCGTGCACGTGATAGGCGAACACCGTGGCGCCCGCCGATTTCGAATCGGCATCGGCGAGCAGATGCGCGAAGTCATGGCCGTAGAAGATGTTGTCACCCAGCACCAGCGCGCTCGGCGAATTTCCTACGAATTTGTCGCCGATGATGAAGGCCTGCGCCAGGCCGTCGGGGCTGGGCTGCACCGCGTACTGCAGGTTGATGCCCCACTGGCTGCCGTCGCCCAGCAGTTGCTGAAAACGCGGAGTGTCCTGCGGCGTGCTGATGATCAGGATGTCGCGCATGCCGCCGAGCATCAGCGTGCTGAGCGGGTAATAGATCATCGGCTTGTCGTACACCGGCAGCAGTTGCTTGCTGAGCGCCAGCGTTGCAGGGTGCAGGCGTGTGCCCGAGCCACCGGCCAGGATGATGCCTTTGCGTTGTGTCGTCATTGCTTGTTCTCGTGTAGATCGTTCAGAGCGTTTCGCGCAGCATGCGCGCAACGCCTTCTTGCCAGTGCGGCAGGCGCAGCCCGAAGGTCGTTTGCAGCTTGGTGGTGTCGAGACGCGAGTTGTGCGGCCGCGTGGCCGGCGTCGGGAACGCACTGGTGGGCACGGGATCGACTTTTTCCGGCCCGGCCTTGAGTTCGACGCCCGCGGCCTTGGCCAGCTCGATCACGAAGCGCGCGTAGCCGTGCCAGGTGGTCTCGCCGCCCGCCACCGCGTGATACAGGCCCGCCTTGGCCGGATCTTGCAGGGTGGCGCGAATGGCGTGCGCCGTGACATCGGCCAGCAGCTCGGCGCCGGTGGGCGCACCGAACTGGTCATTGATGACGGTCAGCCGATCGCGCTCCTTGGCAATGCGCAACATGGTCTTCGCGAAGTTGCCGCCGCGTGCGGCATAGACCCAGCTGGTGCGGAAGATCAGGTGCTTGACGCAATGCTGGGCTACCAGCTGCTCGCCTTCGAGCTTGGTGCGGCCGTAGACGCTGAGTGGCCCCGTTGCATCGTCTTCTTTCCAGGGCTTGCTGCCGCTGCCATCGAAGACGTAGTCGGTCGAGTAGTGAACCATCAGCGCGCCGATCTGCTGCGCCGCCTCGGCCACCACGCCGGGCGAGGTGGCGTTGAGCTTGCGGGCGAACTCGGGCTCGCTCTCGGCCTTGTCGACCGCGGTGTGAGCGGCGGCATTGACGATCACGTCGGGCCGCACCTTCAGCACCGTCTCGGCCAGCTGCTCGGGGCGGCTGAAGTCGGCATTGAAATCGGTGCTGTCGAAGTCGAGCGCGACCAGCTCGCCCAGGGGCGCGAGGCTGCGCTGCAGTTCCCAGCCGACCTGTCCGCCCTTGCCCAGCAGCAGCAGCTTCATGCCGTGGCCTTCGCTGGTGCCGCGTCGTACTGCTTCTGGACCCACTCGCGGTAGGCGCCGCTTTGCACGTTGCGCACCCATTCGCTGTTCGCGAGGTACCACTCGACGGTCTTGCGGATGCCGCTGTCGAAGGTCTCGACGGGCTTCCAGCCGAGCTCGCGTTCGAGCTTGCGCGCGTCGATGGCGTAGCGGCGGTCGTGGCCCGGGCGGTCGGTGACGTAGGTGATCTGCTCTTTGTACGGTTGACCGTCCGACCTGGGGCGCAGTTCGTCGAGCAGCGCACACACGGTGTTGACGATCTCGATGTTGGGCTTCTCGTTCCAGCCGCCGACGTTGTAGGTCTCGCCGAGCTGGCCGGTTTCGAGAACCCGGCGGATGGCGCTGCAGTGGTCCTTCACATAGAGCCAGTCGCGCACCTGCATGCCGTCGCCGTACACGGGCAGGGGCTTGCCGGCCAGTGCGTTGACGATCATCAGCGGGATCAGCTTCTCGGGGAAGTGGAAGGGCCCGTAGTTGTTCGAGCAGTTGGTGGTGACCACCGGCAGGCCGTAGGTGTGGTGCCAGGCGCGCACGAGGTGGTCGCTGGCGGCCTTGCTGGCCGAGTACGGACTGTTGGGTTCGTACTTGTGCTCTTCGGTGAAGGCCGGGTCGGTCTTGGAGAGCGAACCGTAGACCTCGTCGGTGGAGACGTGCAGGAAGCGGAACGCCGCCTTGGCATCGGCCGGCAGTGCGCTCCAGTGGCCGCGCACGGATTCGAGCAGGCGGAAGGTGCCGAGCACATTGGTCTGCACGAAGTCTTCGGGGCCGTGGATCGAGCGATCGACGTGCGATTCCGCGGCGAAGTTCACGACGGCGCGCGGCTTGTGCTCGGCCAGCAGGCGGTCGAGCAGCGCGCTGTCGCCGATGTCGCCCTGCACGAAGATGTGCTTCGGGTTGCCCTGGAGCGACGCGAGCGTCTCCAAGTTGCCCGCATACGTGAGCTTGTCGAGGTTCACGACCGGCTCGTCGCTCTGCGCGATCCAGTCGAGTACGAAGTTGGCGCCTATGAAGCCCGCGCCGCCGGTTACCAGGATCATGGGGTCCCCTGTTGTTGTCAGAACGATCGCCCTTCGGCGAGTGAACGGGCGATTATCCCATTGGCCCGCAGGGCCGAAGTCCGGGGTTGGCGCATCTGCGGCCTCCACCTACAATCGCCCCACTGCAGGAGAGCGGGCCACCCCGGTGGCCCTACCGAAGGCGCAAACTCCCATAAACGCTCAGGTCGGCCCGAACAGGGGGTCAGTACTGCATCAAATCAAACGCCGTCTGGAGAGCCATCACCCACCTTGCGTGGCCGTGATGCACCGAAGGAGCAAACCCGTTGCAAGGCGCAATCGGGTGAATCTCTCAGGTACCGAGGACAGGGGGAGCGGCAACTTGGACCGTGGTCGTCCGGTTGCTTGCTATTGATTCAATAGCAAACCACGCCCGCCGTTCAAGCGCTGCAACCTCAAAGGTACTTGAAATGCGCGTGATCGTTCTTGGCGCCGGCCTGCTCGGCGTGACCTCGGCTTACTACCTCCAGCAACTCGGCCACGACGTGACCGTGATCGACCGGCAGGCCACCCCGGCCGCCGAAACCAGCTTTGCGAACGGCGGGCAGATCTCGGTCAGCCACGCCGAACCCTGGGCCAACCCGAGCGCGCCGCTCAAGGTGCTGCAATGGCTGGGCAAGGAAGATGCGCCGCTGCTCTTTCGCATCCGCGCCGACATGCGCCAGTGGCTCTGGGGCCTGCAGTTCTTGCGCGAATGCACGCCGGCGCGCACGAAACACAACATCGAGCAGATCGTCCGCCTGGGCACCTACAGCCGCGAAATGTTGCAGCAGTTGCGCCGAGATACCGGTCTGAGCTACGACCAGCGCACCCAGGGCATCCTGCATTTCTATACGACGCAGAAAGAGTTCGACGGCGCACTCAAGCCCGCCGAGCAGATGCGCGCGCTGGGCTGCGAGCGGCTGGTGATCTCAGCCGACGAGGCCGTGAAGATCGAGCCCGCCCTCGCCCACATCCGCCCGCAACTGGCCGGCGCCACCTACACGGCCGAAGACGAATCCGGGGACGCCAACCGCTTTGCGCGCGAACTCGTGGGCCTCGCCGCCGCGGCCGGCGTGAAGTTCCTCATGAGCCACACGGTGACTGCCCTGCGCGAAGCCGGCGGCAGCATCGACCACGTCGAGGCCACCGACAGCGAAGGCCGCTTCCAGCGCATCCGCGGCGACGCCTTCGTGCTCGCGATGGGCTCGCTCAGCCCGCTCTACGCGGCGCCGCTGGGCATCCGCCTGCCGATCTACCCGGCCAAGGGCTACTCGGTGACGCTGCCCGTCAAGGACGCATCGAAGGCGCACCAGGTCTCGCTGACCGACGACGAGTTCAAGCTCGTGTTCTCGCGCTACACCTCCGAGTCGGGCGACCGCCTTCGCATCGCCGGCACGGCCGAGCTCAACGGCTACGACCGCGACCTGAACCGCGTGCGCTGCGAAGCCATCGTGCGACGCGTGGAAGAACTGTTCCCCGGCGCCGGCGACACCACGCAGGCCCAGTTCTGGACCGGCCTGCGTCCCGCGACGCCGAGCAATGTGCCGATGATCGGCAAGACGAAGCTGCCGAACCTGTACCTCAACACCGGCCACGGCACGCTCGGCTGGACGCACGCCTGCGGCTCGGGCAAGTCGATCGCGCGGATCGTGAGCGGGCTCGCGCCCGAGGTGGATTTCGCGTTCACGGGGATTGCGTCAGCGAGTCTCGCAGGGGCCACTCGCACCTACCCGACGAGTGCATCGTGAGACATTGACTGGTTCAGGCTTGCACACCGCTCGAGCAAGGGGAGGCGGAATTCAATGCGCCGCAATCGCCATTTGAAGGTCGTCGACAGGCTCACGGCTGTCGACGCTCGCAGCTTCGTCCTCGCCGCTATTCAGCGCGTCAGCTCTTAGCAAGTGAAGCCCGAAGCCCAAGCATCGAGCGTCCGTGCTTGGAGATAGATCGCAAGGTCGATGCGCACCCTTCACCAAAAACTCAGCCATCAAGAACGACTTGGCGTGCAATTGGCACGCCTCGAAATCGCGGAAGAACATCAACGATTCGTCTATCTTGATGGGTTGGCAGGTTTCGCCATTGATTCGAACCTCCAGTTCAACCGAAGGGCTTCCCTTCGGTTGATAGAGTGCGCCTATCACGGTGATTCGCACCCGCTCAACGGCATGGAGTTCTGCGGTGTCGAGCATCAGAAGAAAGGATGCTTTTCCCCCTGAGCTCCAGACACCCCAGGTTTCTGGCTCATGCCAGCCAGAAGTCAGCCCCGGTGCATAAGCGCTGTCGCTTCCGAATCGGACATCGCCACCCAACGCCACCCTGGGGGTAGACCGCACTCCGGCAGCGTCGAGTTGCAGTCCCCAACGAACCCCGAAAGCCTGATCTATCAGGCCAGAATTGGCCGTGGATATGACCGCAGCATAGCGTCTCCTCGGCATTAGAAAAAATGGAACGCACGATCGGCTGACCGCATCCCTCATCACAGGAAGCGATGCTATTTCGCTTCCGACAGGGATCCAGTCGCTGCAATCAACCGGGAGATAGGCAGCGTTATTTCTATCCTGCTCAATGATTCTTTCCTTTCGCCGACCGAAATACTCCGCCTCGATCAGCGCACCAGACGAAATTCCGGCGAAGAAATCGACATTTTCGGCGCACAGCATCGCGTATATGTTGCAATCAACTTCGACTGCATTCGGTATGCGCCGGAATAAATCATCGAGCTGCGCCGTATTTTCTTGATAAGGATGCGGCTTGATCGCCAGAACATCCACGGTAGCCGCCAGGCAAGCGACTTTCTCAATCACATCCATCGGACGTACAAGTTGCCCATTGCACACCAGCGCCAGATCAACTTCAGTCTGCCCCAGAAAAACGCCAACCCGTGAATCACGGCAGAACATTGCGCTGTCACCTCGCCGCGAGAAGAGGGCCTTCATTCCAATCACCGCACTTTGAAATGTTTCATTTGGCACTTTGACCCTGGAAAAGACGGTCGCAATTTTTCTATTGTTGGTTCGCACGCCCAGATGAAGATGACGGGAAAATCGCAGCGAATGCACTTCCACATCAATAAATGATGCACCGCAGGAGCGAATATATTGCAATACGGAAGGAGGCATCCCCCATCCGATGACCAAACTCTTCTCGCCAAGTCCCAGTACGTTCAATTCCGGTGCAGGCTTCAGGTCGGCGATGGCAGCACTTGCCCAGCCGTCCTTCGTTCGAGGCAAATTCAGCGAATCCATGATGGATCCGACGGGAATCCGACCTCCGTCCGAAACTGGGTATTCCTCGCGCTGGGGTATTCCCAAGGATTGGCACGAAAAAGAAAAAAGACCGCGAAGAAAGCGTCGATTGGACGGGTGAGATCGAAGTCCGTTTTCTTCGGATCGAAAGAAATCATCCAAAAATATGATTTCATTGAAAGCCAAGCAACTCATCGTGAAACACAGAACCTGGAGGTTCTCCAGCAAGCCATCGAAGCGAAATATTTATACTTAAGTACACAAAATTCTGGGCAGTCGCCAGCCTCGCGGAATCGGCTCGCTCGTCTAGTTATCTTTTGTGACAACTTGATTACATCAAATAATTAACAACTCTGCTTTTGCGTCGCTGGCCCCCCGCAAAAACCCGGCGCGCACGGGCCCTTGGCGTCACCATGCCAAGATCAAAAAAAGGGGGAACATCGCGGCCATCGCGAAGCTGCCAAGCAAGGGCGATCCCGGACCACAACGCGGACGCTGTTAAGCAGAGGCTCTCGACGCGGCAGCGCCGATCAAGCCAGTACCACTACGGCCGCCACGGCCGGGCCCGACGCAAGCAGCAGACGGCTTTGCCCGTCAATCCGCAGTGGTGAACACCGTCAACACGCCGGTATAGCCATACAGATGGTGCCGGGCGATCTCGCCCGCGGCGAAGAAACCGACCAGCGGCACATCGCCCAATGCGTGCCGCACGATCTGCAGCTCGGCGCCCGGTGCACCGAAGTGCGGCCCGCCGCGCCCCGAGCAGCTCACGTACACCGCGCCCGCAATGCGGCGTGCGGGATGCGGCGCCGCTTCGGCCTCGCCCGCCGCGACGGCGCGGGCGGTGGCCAGCGTCTGCTCTTGCGGCTCGAGCTCCTCGCGGATTTCCGCGCAGATGCGCATCAGGTCGGCACGCGCGGCCTGCGCGTTGCGGCGGCAGAAGGTCAGCCGCATGCCGGCCTCGGCCACGTCGGCGATCGCGATGCCGCGGCGCGTGGGGTCCAGGCCGATGATGTGGCGCACCAGCACATCGGCCCCCAGGTCGCCGGTGCGGCGAATGCCGTCGCTGCCCGCGTCGGCGAGGCCCACCAGGGTGGCACGCACGGCGTCGATGGCCTCCTGCGGGCGTTCGAGCGACACCTGCAGGTCGGCCAGCAGCACATCCAGCGCGGGCTCGCCATCGAGCTTGAGCACCAGGTTGCCGTCGGCCTCGGTGATCTCGCGCTCGCGCACCGCACCCGAGCGCAGCGGCTGGCAGCCTTGCGTGACGCGCGACACCAGCCGCACGCCGTCTCCGAACACCACGCCCGACAGACCGCCCGAGAACACGCCGCCCGCCGCGCCGTGCCCGCGGATGTTGCCGTTGCCGCCAACGGCAAACTGCAGCGCACCGCCGCGGCCCGACGAGAGTCCGCCGAACAGGTAGCCGGTGTCGGTGCGGCCGGCCATCTCGCCGATCAGCTCGGTCAGGTCGGGCGTTGCGGGGTCCGCATGGACGAGCGCCGTGTGCGCCTCGAACCCGCTCATCTCCGAACTGCTCAGCGGCGCCACACCCGAGAACACGCGGTACTGGTCGCTCGGCAGCGCGCACAGCATCAGGCTCATGCCGGGCTCGTCGAAATATTCGGCGTTGTTGGCCGAAACCCCGACGCCGACCGTGCCCGACCAGTCGGTCACTTCGGGCAACTCCGCGCTCAGGTGATCGAGGATCTCCTGCGCATCGGCCGCATAGTGGTCGGTGATGTAGAGCAGCCCGAGCGTCGGCGACGACGCGTAGTCGGGCAAGGCCATCTGCGCGCGCAGCTGGGCCAGCACGAGGCCGGCCGCCATGCGCCATTGCGGATGGGTGGCATGACCGGTGGGAAACAACTTCATGATGCGTGCCAACCCGTTCTCTTCAAAAAAGCATGTACGTATGACGTCAGCGCCGGCCGGTGGTTCGCTTGCGCGCAGCGGGCGACGCCTTTTTCTTCGCGGCGGGCGCTGCCGCCTTCTTGGCCGCGGGCTTGCCGGCGGCCGGCTTGCCCATCACCTTGCCGACCGCATCGGCCAGCGGCTGGGCCACGGCGGGCACCTTGAGCTGGGCCGCATCCTGCAGCGCCGAGCTGGCGATCTGCTGGAACTGCTCGGTCAGCGAGCCCCACCATTGCATCGGGTCGACCACGCCGGTCTCGCCCGACGATGCCGCGGCGGCCGAGGCCGGCTTGCTGCGGGGTTTCTTCGGTGCCGGCGTCTCTTCCGGCTCGGCCTCGGCTTCGGGCTCGACCGGCGCAGCCGCCACCGGTGCGGGCGCAGGCGCAGGCGCGGGGGCCGGCGCCACGGCGGCCGCCTGCCTGGTGAACGCGTTGGCGATGTCTTCCATCCGCACATTCATGCCGCGCAGGGTCGACAAGGTCATCTTCTGCACTTCGAGCGCCTGGATCGTGGCCTTGAGCGCATGGCCGTTCTGCTCGAGCCAGTACTGCACCGTCTTGAGTTCCTGGATGCGCTTGTCGACCTCTTCCACGCTCAGCGTGGGGGCCACCCAGCTCGCCAGGCTCGGAATGCCCGGCACCGATCCGGCGCCGGCACCCGCAGCGGCGCCCCCCGCAAGATTCTTCAGAAAGTCGAATCCAGGGACGAATTGACTGAAGGCAAAGGGTTGGCTGGCGTTGCTCATGCAGGGGGTCTCCGGGTTGGGTTTTCTTGTGTTCCCAGCTTACTCCAAGCCTTTGGCGTTTGGCCCGGACCGCCCCGCCTGTTACCTGCCGTCAAAGCTCGCTGCGGACCCTGCTGAAAACCTTCCAGAACGTGGCGTCCTGCGAAGTGGCGAAATTGATCCGCATCATCGTGCTCGGCGGCCGGCGCGCGTGGAACAGCGAACCCGGCGCGAGCAGATAGCCCTGATCGAGCATGCGCTGGGTCAGCGCATCGGTATCGACGCCGGTATCGACCCAGCCGAACAGCCCGGCCGGCTCCGACGCGAAGGTGCAGCCATGCGACATCGCCAGCTTGACCGCCCGGCCGCGCGCGCCGTCGAGCCGGATGCGCACGCGCTCGGAATGGCGGCGCAGCTGGCCTTGATCGATGCACCACGACAACGCCCGCTCGAACAGCGTGGGCGAGGTCAGCGTGGCCAGCAGCTTGGTTTCGAGCAGCCGCTCCTTCAGCGCGGGCGGGGCAGCCAGGAAGCCGATGCGCCAGTTGGGCGCCAGGATCTTCGCGAAGCCGCTCACGTAGATCGTGCGCTGCAGCCCGTCGAGCGCGCTCAGCCGCGTGGCGTGCTCGGGCGCGAGGTGGCTGTAGGTGTCGTCCTCGACGATGTGGAAGTCGTGCTCGTTGGCCAGCTTGAGCACGCGGTGCGCGCTGCCCGGCGTGAGGCTGTAGCCGGTCGGGTTGTGCAGCACACTCACGCTGACGAAGAGCTTGGGGCTGTGCAGCTTGCAGTACTGCGCCATCACCTCGAGGTCGGGCCCGTCGGCGCGCCGTGGCACCGGCAGGATGCGCATGCCCAGCGCCTCGAGCCGCGCGAACTCCAGCGCCCAGCCCGGCTCCTCGACCATCACCGGGTCGCCCGCGCGCAGCAGCGTGCGGCTCACGATGTCCAGCGCATGGGTGGCGCCGATCGTGGTGATGATCTGGTCGGGCGCGGCAGGCACGTTGATGCCCACGAGCTTTTGCGAAAGGCTGCGGCGCAGGCTCATGTCGCCGGCCGGCTCGCCGTACTGCAGCGACAGTTCCTGCAACACGGCTGTACTGGTCATGCGCCGCACCGCGGTCGGCATGAAGGTCGACGACATCCAGTCCGGCGGAAACACGCCCATGCCCGGTTGGGGCTTGTCGCTCGGGCGGTGGAACATGCTGCGGATCAGCGAGCTGGCGTCGGCCGGCACACGCGAGGCCATCATCTGCATGACCATCGGCGCCGCGTTGGGCGGCGTGCGGCTCTCCTGCGCGGGGGCCGAATCCCGCACGTAGAAACCGCGCTGCCGGCGGGCTTCGACCAGGCCCTGCGCCAGCAGCTGGTCGTAGGCGGCAACGACCGTGTAGGGGCTCACGCCCTGCTGCCGCGCGCATTCGCGCACCGACGGCAGGCGGGCGCCGGGCGGCAGCAGGCGGGTGCGGATGCGCTCGGCCAGGCGGTCGGCCAGTTGCCCCGTCAGCGACTGGGTGGAGGTTCGTGTCAGCATGCGGTCGCTCCGTGAGGGGCGCTGTGTCGAAGGAATGGCCAATACAGATGCCTTGTTTGTTCGACCATCTGTACTGGAACTGTAATGGTCTCAAGTTTAGAGTGTGTGCCATGAACTGGCAAGAATTCACCGCGCTGCTGGTGCTGGCCACGGCGATGAGTTTTTCGCCCGGGCCCAACACCACGCTGTCCACCGCCCTCGCGGCCAACGGCGGCCTGCCGCGCGCCATGCGCTTCGTGGTCGCGGTGCCGATCGGCTGGACCTTGCTGCTGGTGCTTTGCGCGGCCGGCGTCGGCGCGCTGGTGGTGGCGGTGCCGCCGCTGCGCCTGGCCATCAAGGCCCTCGGCATCGCCTACTTGTTGTGGCTGGCCTACAAGCTCAGCGGCAGCGGCACGCTCGGCCGTGCCGACAGCGCCAGCCTCACCGTCGGCTTCGGCCAGGGCGTGATGCTGCAGTTCGTCAACATCAAGGCCTGGCTGCTCGCGCTCACGCTGGTGGCGGGCTGGATCGCGGGGCAGCCCGATGCACTCGGCCGCTTCGCCATCGTGGCGCCGGTGATGCTGGCCTATGCCTTCGTCAGCAACTTCACCTATGCGCTGGTCGGCGCGCTGCTGCGCGAATGGCTGGCCAAAGGCAAGCGGCTGCTGTGGTTCAACCGCGCGATGGCGGCGGTGCTGGTGCTCACGGCCTGGTGGATGCTGAGCGTATGAGCAGCAAACTCAACATCAGGGACGAAACGCTCGGCATGTGGCTGGGCGTGATCGGCGTGGCCATGTTCGCCATCACGCTGCCGATGACGCGCCTGGCCACCGGCTCGCACGACGCGCCACAACTGTCGCCATGGTTCGTCACGCTCGGGCGCGCGGCGCTGGCGGGTGTGCTGTCGGCCATCTTCCTGCTCGTCACGCGCTCGCCGCGACCGGCCGCGCACCAGTGGAAGCCGTTGGGCATCGCGGTGCTGGGCAACTGCATCGGCTTCCCGCTGCTGCTGGCCTACGCACTGCGCGTGGTCACGGCCAGCCACGCCGCAGTGGTGACGGCGTTGTTGCCGCTCGTCACGGCCGCCGTCGCGGCCTGGGTGCTGCACCAACGCGCGCGGCTCGGTTTCTGGCTGTGCGCCATCGCGGGCAGCCTGCTGGTGCTGGTGTTCTCGGTGCTGCGCGCGAGCCAGAGCGGCCACGGCTTCGGTTTCGAGTGGGCCGACCTGCTGCTGGTCGGCGCGGTCATCGCCGCCTCCTTCGGCTACATCTACGGCGCGCAGGTCACGCCCTCGCTGGGCGCAGAGCGCGTGATCTGCTGGGTCTGCGTGATGGCGCTGCCCGTCACGCTGCCGGCCACGCTGGCCATGTGGCCGCAGCAGCCTATCGCCACCTCGGCCTGGATGGGCTTCGTCTATGTCGGCACGTTCTCGATGTGGATCGGCTTCTTCGCCTGGTACCGCGGCCTGGCGCTGGGCGGCGCGCTGCGCGTGAGCCAGACGCAGTTGCTGCAGCCCTTTCTCTCGATCCTCGCGTCCATCCCGCTGCTGGGCGAACCGCTGGACGTGGTGACGCTGGGCTTTGCCATTGCCGTGGTGGCCACGGTGGTCATCGGCAAGCGGCTCTCGCAGCCGCAAGCCGCGCCCGCCGCCGCGCCGCTGCCTGCCGGCGCGGCCGGAAGAAGCTGATGGCCAGCCCACTTCGCACCCGCTGAAACAAAATCCATGTTGCGTCCCTTGGCGACCTGCCATCGAATCTCACCTCACCGCCTGAAAGAAGAAACCCCATGAACTGGAAACTCGCCGCCCGCGCCGCCAAGATGAACCCGTCGGTGCTGCGTGAAATCCTCAAGGTCACCGAGCGCCCCGGCATCATCAGCCTGGCCGGCGGCCTGCCCTCGCCCAAGACCTTCCCGATCCAGGCTTTTGCCGATGCCTGCGCCGACGTGCTGCACAACGACGGCCAGGCCGCGCTGCAGTACGCCGCCAGCGAAGGCTACGCGCCGCTGCGTCAGGCCGTGGCCGACATGCTGCCGTGGAACGTCGACCCCGCCCAGGTCCTGATCACCACCGGCTCGCAGCAGGGCCTCGACCTCGTGGCCAAGGTGCTGATCGATCCGGGCAGCAAGGTGCTGGTCGAAACGCCCACCTACCTTGGCGCGCTGCAGGCCTTCGGCCCGATGGAGCCGAATCCGGTGAGCGTGGCGAGCGACGAGGAAGGCGTGATCGTCGAGGACCTGGTCGCCAAGGCAAAGGACTCGCGCTTCATCTACCTGCTGCCCAACTTCCAGAACCCCACCGGCCGCACCATGACCGAGGCGCGCCGCGCCGCCGTCTCGGCCGCCGCCGCCGAAGCGGGGCTCCCGATCATCGAAGACAACCCCTACGGCGAACTCTGGTTCGACGAAGCCCCGCCCCTGCCGCTGACCGCGCGCAACCCCGAAGGCTGCATCTACCTGGGTTCGTTCTCGAAGGTGCTGGCGCCCGGCCTGCGCCTGGGCTTCCTGGTGGCGCCGAAGGCCATCTACCCCAAGCTGCTGCAGGCCAAGCAGGCGGTCGACCTGCACACGCCGATCTTCACGCAGCGCATGGTGTCGGCCGTGATGAAGGACAACTTCCTCGACCGCCATGTGCCCACGATCCGCGCGCTCTACAAGCGCCAGCGCGACGCGATGATCGCCGCGCTCACGCGCGAAATGGCGGGTCTGGACGTGAAGTTCAACGCGCCCAAGGGCGGCATGTTCCTGTGGGCGCGCCTGCCCGAGGGCGTCGACACCGTGAAGCTGCTGCCCAAGGCCGTCGAGCGCAACGTGGCCTTCGTGCCCGGCGCGCCGTTCTATGCGGGCCAGGGCGATCCGCGCACGCTGCGCCTGTCGTTCGTGACGGCCAGCGTCGAGGAGATAGACACCGCCATCGCCGCGCTGGCCGTGACACTGCGCGAGGAACTGGCGCTGCTCGGCGAGCACAAGCTCGCACCCGCAGCGGCCTGAACGGCGGCCGGAGACATCGCGGAGACGCAAGAACAGGACTCCCCATGATCGGACTCGCAACCCTTTCGCTCTTCCTGCTCGCGGTGCTGGCGCTGTTCCTCTCGCCCGGCCCGAACATGGCCTTCGTGCTGTCGCACGGCGTGGCGCACGGCCCGCGCGGCGGGTTCGCCGCGGCGCTCGGCATCTCGGCGGCCGACCTGGTGCACACGCTCTTCGCGGCGACCGGCGTCACCGCGCTGGTGGCCGCGTGGCCGCCTTCGTTCGACGTGCTGCGCTATGCGGGCGCGCTGTACCTGGTCTGGCTCGCGGTGCAGGCGCTGCGCGGCGGCGGTGGCCTGCGCGGGGGCGCACCGGCGCAGACGGCCGGCTTCGGTCGCATCGTGCGCATGGCGCTGCTGAACAACCTGGTCAATCCGAAGGCGCTGCTGTTCTTCATGGTCTTCCTGCCGCAGTTCGTCGATCCGGCGCGCGGCAGCGTGCCCCTGCAACTGGTGCAGCTGGGCGTCGTGCTCTCGATGGCCGCGCTCGCGTTCAACACCGCTCTCGGCGCCTGCAGCGGGCAGGTCGGACGCTGGCTGCAGCGCCGTCCCGGCACGGCACGGTTCCAGAGCGGGTTGCTCGCCGCCGTGATGCTGGGCCTGGCCGTGCGCCTGCTCTTCCTCGACCGGCCCGCGTCGCGCTGAAGGCAAGGACATCATGAACATCCTGAAGATCGCAGCCTTCTCCGACGGAGATACAGGCGGCAACCCTGCCGGCGTCGTCATCGGCAATGCGCTGCCGCCGGCGGCACACATGCAAAGCATCGCGGCGGACGTCGGCTTCTCGGAGACCGCGTTTGCGGCCCGGACCGGCACCGGTTGGCGCGTTCGCTACTTCTCGCCGCAATCCGAAGTGCCGTTCTGCGGCCACGCAACGATCGCCTTGGGCGCCGCGCTGGCGCTGCAACAGGGCGATGGCGTGTTCGCGCTGACGCTGAACCATGCGGAGATCACGGTGGAAGGCCGGCGCAACGGCAAGGTTGTCGCCGCCGCACTGCAGTCGCCCCCCACGCGCAGCGCCCCCGCGACGCCCGAGCTGATTTCCGATGCGCTGGCCCTTTTCGGCTATGCGCCCGAAGATCTCGACCCTCGCATTCCACCCGCAGTGATCCACGCGGGCGCAGACCACCTGGTACTGGCCCTGAGGAGCCGCGCCGTGCTGTCGGCCATGGCCTATGCACTGGAAGCGGGCCGCGAACTGATGGACCGCGCCCAACTGACGACCATCGTTCTGGCGCATTCCGAAACTGCGCAGTTGTTCCACACGCGCAACCCCTTCGCATCCGGCGGCGTCTACGAAGATCCGGCGACAGGCGCGGCAACGGCTGCGCTGGCCGGTTACCTTCGGGATATCGCATGGCCGCACGGCGGCGCCATCGACGTGGTGCAGGGTGAAGACATGGGCATGCTGTCGCGCCTGCACGCAGACATTCCGCCAGTACCCGGCAGCTCGATCCGTGTGTCCGGCAGTGCCCGGGTCATGCCAGCCTGAGTCATCGAAACAGAGAAGGAAACCCGTCCATGCTGAACATCTGGGGCCGCATCAGCTCGATCAACGTCCGCAAGGTGGTGTGGTGCGCGCAGGAGCTCGGGCTCGACTTCCAGCGCACCGAGGCCGGCGGCAGGTTCGGCGTGGTGCAGACGCCCGAATACCTCGCGCTCAATCCGAATGCGATGGTGCCCACCATCGACGACGGCGAAGGCGCCGAACGCGTGACGCTCTGGGAGTCGAACGTGATCGTGCGTTACCTCTGCGCCAAGCATTCGCACGGCACCTTCTACCCGAGCGAACTGCCCGCGCGCTTCGACGCCGAGCGCTGGATGGACTGGCAGCAGACCACGCTCAACCGCGCGAGCCGCGACGCCTTCGTGCAATGGGTGCGCACGCTGCCTTCGGAGCGCCAGCCCGCGTTGATCGAGGCCTCGGTGCGCGAGAGCGAGGTGCTGTTCGCGATGCTCGACGCGCACCTCGCGCACCGGCCCTACATGGCCGGCGAGCGCTTCACCATGGCCGACATTCCCGTCGGCTGCGAAGCGCACCGCTGGTTCGGCCTGCCCGCCGCGGAATACCACCGGCCGAGCTGGCCGAACGTGGAGCGCTGGTATGCAGCCCTCATTTCCCGCCCGGGCGCGCGTGGCGTGCTCGACCTTTCCCTTGAATGAACCTGATGAAATCCCGCCCCTTCAAGCAAGTCGACGTCTTCACCGCCACGGCCTACCGCGGCAATCCGCTCGCAGTGGTGATCGACGGCACGGACATTGACGACGCCGCGATGCAGCGCTTCGCGCAGTGGACCAACCTGTCCGAGACCACCTTCCTGCTGCCGCCGACCGAGCCGACGGCCGACTACCGCGTGCGCATCTTCACGCCCGGCGGCGAACTGCCCTTTGCGGGCCACCCGACCATCGGCACCTGCCATGCCTGGCTGCAGGCCGGCGGCAAGCCCAAGGCGGCCGGCCGCGTGGTGCAGCAATGCGGCGCCGGCCTGGTACCGCTGCGGCGCGACGGCGACCGCCTGGCCTTCGCCGCGCCGCCGCTCAAGCGCAGCGCACCGAGCCCCGCGCTGCTGGCCAAGGTGGCCGGCGCGCTGGGCCTGAAGGCGCAGCAGATCGTCGCAGCGCAGGTGCTCGACAACGGGCCGGTCTGGTTCGGCCTGCTGGTCAGCGATGCCGACCTGGTGCTGCAGCTCACGCCCGATCACCGCACGCTCAAGGAACTCGGCGTGAAGGCCGGCGTGGCGGGCGTGCCTGCGGCACACGACACCTCGATGCTCATCGGCCGCTCGAACCGCGAGGCGCGCGCCTTCGGCAACAAGCCGGCGGCCGAATACAGCGACGGCGCGAAGATCGACCTCGAGGTGCGCGCCTTCGTCTCGCCGCTGGGCGTGGACGAAGACCCGGTCACCGGCAGCCTCAACGCCAGCCTCGCCGAATGGCTGATCGCCGACGGCCACATGCCCGAGCGCTACCTGGCCGCGCAGGGCCAGTGCCTCGGCCGCGCGGGGCGCGTCTACATCGAGCGCGATGCCGAGGGAAAAATCTGGGTCGGCGGCGATGCCGTGACCTGCATCGACGGCAACGTCACGCTCTGAGGCCATCGCCATGCACGCCGAACTCGACCATCTGGTGATCGCCGCCGCCTCGCTGGCCGAGGGCGTGGCGTGGTGCGAGGCCACGCTCGGCATCACGCCCGCGGCAGGCGGCGCGCACCCCCTGATGGGCACGCACAACCGGCTGCTGAACATCGCGAGCGATGCGTTTCCGCGGGCCTATGCGGAAATCATCGCCGTCGAGCCCGGCAAGCGGCCCTCGCGTCCGGGCACGCACCGCTGGTTCGACCTCGACGATGCCACGCTGCAGGCCGGGCTCGCGCAGCGCGGCCCGCGGCTGATCCACTTCGTTGCGCGGGTGCCCGATGCCAGCGCCGCAACGCAGGCGCTGGCCCGCGAAGAACATGCGCACATCGACCGCGGCCACCTGCTCGAAGCCTCGCGCGACACACCGGCCGGCCGGCTCGAATGGCAGATCACGGTGCGCGACGACGGCCAGCGGCTCTTCTACGGCGCGCTGCCGACGCTGATCCAGTGGGGCGCCGTGCACCCGACCGATTCCATGCCCGCTTCGGGCCTGGCGCTGCGATCGCTGCGCGCCGCGCATCCGCGTGCGCCTGCGCTCTCCGCCGCGCTCTCGGCCATCGGCATGACCGGCATGCCGGTCGAGGCCGGCCCGCCCAATCTCGTCGCGGTGTTCGACACGTCGCGCGGCCCCGTCACGCTCGAATCCAAAGGACTCTGACCATGCTGAACCTCACCGAAATCGCCTGGTTCGCCCTCGCCTCGCTGCTGCTGGCGCTGACGCCGGGACCGAACATGATCTATTGCGTCTCGCGCACGCTGATCCAGGGCCGCCGCGCGGGGATGATCTCGCTGGGCGGTGTGCTGATGGCCTTCCTGGTGCACCTGTTCGCGGCCGCGCTCGGACTCACCGCCGTGCTGCTCGCGGTGCCGGTTGCGTTCGATGCGATCCGACTCGCCGGTGCGGCCTACCTGCTGTGGCTCGCATGGCAGGCGGTCAAGCCCGGCGGCAGCGCACCCTTCGAGGCCCGCGCGCTGCCGGCCGATCCGCCGGCCAGGCTGTTCCGCATGGGCTTTCTCACGAACCTGCTGAACCCGAAGGTCGCGATGTTCTATCTCTCGTTCTTTCCGCAGTTCATCCACCCCGAACGCGGCTCGGTGCTGCTGCAGAGCATGCAGCTCGGCATGGCGCAGATGGCGAGCAGCGCCGCGGTCAACACGTTGATGATCGTCGGCGCCGCGAGCATCACGGCCGTGCTGTCGCAAAGCGCCGGCTGGCTGCGCGCGCAGCGTTATGTGATGGGCAGCGTGCTGGCCGCGCTGGCCGTGCGCGTGGCGTTGACGGAACGCAAGTAGAAGAAAGAAAGAAAGAGGACGCTCCGTGAGATTCACCCGTGAAGAGATCGAAGCCGCGCAGCGCACCGTGCACGCGGCGATGCCACCGACTCCGCAATACACCTGGCCGCTGCTGTCGCAGCGCCTCGGTGCCACCGTCTGGGCCAAGCACGAGAACCACACGCCGGTTGGCGCATTCAAGATCCGCGGTGGCCTGACCTACTTCGAGACCATCGCACGCGAGCAGCCCGGTGTGCGCCATGTGATCAGCGCCACGCGCGGCAACCACGGCCAGTCGGTCGGTTTCGCGGCGCGGCGGCACGGGCTGGGCGCAACCATCGTCGTGCCGCACGGCAACTCGCTCGAGAAGAACGCCGCGATGCGCGCGCTCGGCGTCACGCTGGTCGAGCATGGCGACGACTTCCAGGCGGCATCGGAACACGCGGCCGTGCTGGCGGAGCGCGATGCGCTGCATCGCGTGCCTTCGTTCCACCGCGAGCTGGTGCGCGGCGTGTCGACCGCGTATGTCGAGTTCTTCAGTGCGTTGAAAGACGCGCCGCCGGACGTGCTGTTCGTGCCCATCGGCCTGGGCTCCGGCTTTGCCGGCGCGGCGGCCGCACGGGCGCATTGCGGTGCGTCGACCCGGCTCATCGGCGTGGTGTCGGCGCACGCCACGGCGTACCGCGATTCCTTCCGCGCAGGCAAGGCCGTCGAATCGCCGGCCACCACGCGGCTGGCCGACGGCATGGCCTGCCGCACGCCGGTGCCCGAATCGGTCGAGGTGATCCTGCGCGAAGCCGACGACGTGATCACCGTGACCGACGACGAGGTGGCCGAAGCCATGCGCATTCTCTTCAGCGACACGCACAACGTGGCCGAAGGGGCCGGCGCCGCGGCCTTGGCGGGTGCGCTTCAGCAGCAGGAACGCTGGCGCGGCAAGACGGTGGGCATCAGCGTGAGCGGCGGCAATGTCGATTCCGAGATGTTCGCCGGGGTGCTGGGGGGCGGTGCTTCCTGAGTCCGCGCTTCAGACCAGGGGTTGGCGTTTGGGGTGCGGTTGTGGTGCCGACGGATCAAGCGCTGCGCTGAGCGATCACGCTGGCGGTGTGCTCTGCGCAGCGAAATAAAGGAGGAGGCCTGCGGCCATAGGCC
>NZ_JBFUHN010000036.1:0-64272 GCF_056402375.1 Variovorax sp. P4_B10
GGCGCAGTTCGGTGCGGCTCTGGGCAGTCTGCAGATCGAGGCGCACGCCCTGGCCCATCAGGGTCTTGAGTTCGATGTGGGCGTCGTCGCTGAGCGCGGTGAGTTCGAAGCGGAAGCCCCCGCCGTCGAGGGACTCCACGCCGTCGAGGCGCTCGGCCAGCAGCTTGTTGGCGCCCAAGGGGGTGTGCAGCACCAGCAGGCGGTCGCGCTGCGAAGTACCCACGCGCAGGAGCGCGCCTATCGAAATCGATGTGAAATCCGCCATATTTTTTTCTCTCCCTGTGACCCTCGATCCGCCATCGCACGCCGGAGCGCCGATGCGATCGTCTAGCGGAACTCACCGCTCCTGCTGCAGCTGGCCTTGATCAACGAAGCTCAGGCCCGATCCCTGCACCGCACGCAAAACTGCGCACGCTGCATGACCCGCAGACACCATGCGAATGAAATGATAGCCCGCGCATTCTTCCCGGCAAAGACGAAGCTGTGCCGACACAGGCCCAGCACCGCTTCATTGGTACTTTCAGATTACCGGCACTGTGGGGAGCACCACACAGTACGGTCGTGCGGCGGGTTCCGGCAACCCACCGGGAGTTGAAAAAATGAATGGAGGCGCGGACCGGAGTCGCATCAGCACCTGGGTAACATCGAGCTGCACACGAAGGCCATGGGGTTCTTGGTGACATGGAGTGTCTGGAGGCCAAGCAGTTGCAGAGTCAAGGCAAGCATGTCGAGATGCGGAAGATGATGGACGACGCCACAAACGCCCATGTGCGAGGCGGCCAGTGAAACGCCTGGCGGCTGGGCTGTTGTCGCTCGTGATGGCCGCCTGCGCAGCCGCGCCATTGAAGCGCTGCCCCGAGCCCCCGGAAGGCACCGACTTCGACGACTACTCAGATGAGGCGCTCAAGCGTGCCACCCAGGATGCTCCGGCGATCGCCTTTGTTCTTGGAAAAGGGCGGCGCGCCGAGCTTGCGGGGCTGCTGGCGCGCGGAGACGACCCCAACGCCTGCCTCTCGGGCATCAGCATGCTGGGCTTCAGCGCGTCATTCGGTGAACAGGAGGAAGTGCGCATGCTGCTCGATGCCGGTGCTCGAACGGACCGGCCACTCGACAGCGGCGGTGACACGCCCTTGTTTGCCGCACTGAGCAGCGGGCACTACGGGGCGGCGGAGCTGTTGCTGGCCCGCGGCGCAGACCCGTTGCACGTCGGCGACTTCGGCGCGACGGCGTTGCACAGGATGTCCATGGCGCCGGTGCCCACGAACGATGCAGGCCGCGCACAGCAACACCGCTGGGCGGATCGCCTGCTGGCGCTTGGGTTGGAGGTCGATGTCCGCCTCCCTCGGGGCACCACCCCACTGATGCTTGCCACGGCCCTGCGCAACCGAGAGCTGGCGGGCTTCCTGCTTGCCCGCGGCGCGAACCCGAATGCTCAGGACAACCGTGGCAGCTCTCCCGTCTCGCTCGCCCGAAAGCGTGGCGATGTTGATTGGATCGAACTGTTCGAGCGGGCGACGTCTGCGGGCATTTCACGTTAGGCGCACCGCAAGATGTCTTTCCAATCGTTGTGTCGCAGAACACTGTTTGCCATGGTGCCAATGCTTGCTTCCACACTCCTCCTTGCAGCGCCAGTCGATCGCCCCGCATCGGGCACTGACGTGGACGAGACACGCACGGTCGCACAGCGTCCCAAGCCACCTCCGGATTGTCTTTCGATCACGTTGAGCGGCGTCACCGTGCTCCTGGATCGGCAGGAGCTGGCCAGGAAAGCCGCCGCCCCGTCCTCTCCATGGACGACGGAGGCAGAACGGCTTGCACTCATCGAAAGTCAACGGGCATCCGCACTGCTGTCGGCTGCGACCACTGTCAAGGGTGAGAACGGCTGTACGCAAGTCAATGGGGCCCTGGATGGCGAGGCGAAGGCCATGGTGTTGGCCGCTCTGGAGAGCGGCGCCTCCACGGTCTTGATGAACGACTCGAAGCTCCCCATCGCCGCAGTGGCCATCCGCTACTTGGGCACCCGCTGCGGCCCGCTGTGCGGGCGAGGGCACATCATGGTGTACGTGCCGGGGCAAAGCAGGCCATTCCTGGTGCAGGACTGGTGGGTTTCTTAAACCATCAATTGACTACGCCCTTGGTACGGGCGCGCAGCACGAGTTATCGTGACTCCCAACCCTTCGAACGAGCGGACACACGCAACAGCGCATCCATGAATCCATCCAGCAAGAAAGAGCTGCGGCATCCCGTCCTGGGACACCTCGACTGCGTCTATGCCTACGACGTGGATCCAATGTGGCTTCCGAGATTTGGACTCACCGCAAGGCCCGAGCCCATAGGGGAAATATGGGAGCTATCGGAAAGGCAACCATTCATGGGCTCTGCCAACGCCCTCACTGTTTGCATCAACTCGGCCGATTGGGCCGAAGTGTTGGCCGGCAGATCCAAGGAAGGCGAATTCACCGAATTGTAGATCGATGCATACCACGCCTGTCTGCGCGAGATTGCGACGATTGAATCGCATGTCGCCCAAGCGGTTCTCGAGCACTACGATGAGTGCATCGAGTGCATCGACTACGGCCACGACGACTTCAAGCCCGTTGCATTGGCCGCCCCACTTATCCTTCAATGCAATCGCTGGGAACTGACGCTGCCTTGGAGAGACGCAGGACCGAGACAACTCCAGATCAGATGCCAATGCCCGTGGGAAAGTGAACACGGATTCTCTTGCGAGTTCGAGAACGAGCAACTCATTCGGGTCGAATAGGATTCCGTGCCATGTTCCAACCTGTGTGAGGCCGCCGAGCCGCCTCGGCGGTTGCATTCAGCGGGTGCCGTAGGCGACCAAAGGTTCACGATTGCTCGCCCACAGCCACACGGCAATGCCGCTCACGATCATGGGCACGCACAGCCACTGCCCCATGCTCATGCCCAGCGAGAGGAGGCCCAGGTGCGCATCGGGTTCGCGGAAGTACTCGGCGATGAAGCGGAACGTTCCGTAGCCGATCAGGAAGGCTGCGGCCACCTGGCCCTCACGGCGCTCGCGGCGGGCATACAGCCACAGCAGCACGAACAGCAGCAACCCTTCCAGCAGGAACTGGTACACCTGCGAGGGGTGGCGCGGCTGCATGGAGCCGCTGTGCGCAAACACCATGCCCCAGGGCAGGTCAGGGCTGGCAAAGCGGCCCCAGAGTTCGCCGTTGATGAAGTTGCCGACGCGGCCCGCTGCGAGGCCCGTGGGCACACAGGGCGACACGAAGTCGGCCACCTGCAACCAGGGGCGTTGGCGGGAGTGAGCAAACCACAGCATGGCTGCGATCACACCCAACAGCCCGCCGTGGAACGACATGCCAGGGGTCCATACAGCCAGAATTTCCAGCGGATGGCTCAGGTAGTAGCCGGGTTTGTAGAGCAAACAGTAGCCCAGGCGCCCGCCGATCACCACGCCGGCCACGCCCAGGAAGAGGATGTCCTCCACGTCCTTGCGCGTCCAAGCGCCCGGGCCGGTGATGGAGGCAAACGGCTGATGCCGCAGCCGGGCGCTGCCCAGCAACATGAACATGCAGAAGGCGGCAAGGTAGGTCAAGCCGTACCAGTGGATGGCCAAAGGGCCCACGTGAAGGGCGATGGGATCGATCTGGGGGTACGTCAACATGATGGGCGGCATTGTGCCCCCGCGAAATGGAGGCGCGGACCGGAGTCGAACCGGTCTGGGACGGATTTGCAATCCGTTGCACTGCCGCTTTGCTACCGCGCCGAATACTGGGAGTCCATGAAAGTCATGCGTGTGGCGTTCCGCAGGGGAGTCGAACCCCTGGCTTCCTCCTAGACAGGGAGGCACTCTGGCCACTGAGTTAGCGGAACGAAAGAAGAAAGAAAAATGGCAGGCCCTCAAGGATTCGAACCTTGGATGCCGGGATCAAAACCCGGTGCCTTGGACCGCTAGGCGAAGGGCCATCATGCTGGAGCCTCGTGTGGGATTCGAACCCACGATCTTCGGGATGAAAACCCGATGTCCTGACCGCTAGACGAACGAGACGAATAAATGGCGCGCACGGAAGGAGTCGAACCTTCAACCGCTGGGTTTGGAGTCCAGTGCTCTGCCAGTTGAGCTACACACGCGTGAATGAGGAAGAAGAAAAAAGAATGGTCTGAGTGGCAGGATTTGAACCTGCAGCCTCCTGCTTCCAAGGCAGGCCGTCTACCAGATTGACACTACACCCAGAGAAAAAACGATTGGTGCCCCAGGGGAGATTCGAACTCCCAGAATTCCGCTTCTAAGGCGGACACGTATGCCGGTTCCGTCACCGGGGCTGATGGGTCCGAGGCACGCGAACAAAAGGCCCGGAACCTTTCGGTGTCCGGGCCTCTGCTTGAGAGCGCTTGGGAGTGACGCGCCTACGCGCTTCCTCCACCCGGTGACACCTGATCCTCACAAGCGCAATCCCACGGATTGGCCTGGGTCTGGTTCGGACATTGATCGAGCGGCAAAGGCGGCAGCATGCCGAGGCCACCGCACAGCGCGACGCGCACGAGCGCCCGACCCGGTGCGGGTCGAATGCTGCCGATGCGGATCACTGCTGCTGCTTTCACGATGGTTCCTGTTTGCTGTGCGGCCGGGACCGCGAATGAGTCGGACTGTAAATAGTCTTTACCCTGCCGTCAACAGGTCTCGTCACTTATTTTCAACACCGTGTCTCGTGCACAGGGTCGAGCACGAGCCTGCTCCGGATGGCGACCACGAAAGCGCATCCGCGGCCCGTCGGGCTCTGCTTCAATTCGATCGTGCCGCCCATGCGCTGGCACGCCTGCCGCGCGATCGACAGGCCGAGCCCCGTGCCCTGTGTGGACGTGCCCGAGCCGCGATGAAAGCGCTCGAACACCAGGGCGTGCTCCTCCAGCGGAATGCCCGGCCCGCTGTCGACCACGGACAGCATCAGCACACCGTTTTCCAGGCGCAGCGTCACGACCACGTGCCCGCCTTCATCGACGTACTTGACGGCGTTGTCGAGCAGGTTGCGCAGCACCGATTCGTACAGCGGCACGGGCAGGCTGAAGTGCACGCTGTCCGGCGATTCGAGAATCAGCTCGAGCTGCCGGTCCGATGCGTCCTTCGACGCCTGCGCCAGGTGCCGCCGCGTCAACTCCGCAACGTCGATGCGCTGCACTGCGGGGCGCACCGATCCGTCCATGGTGGCCAGCTCCAGCAATTGCTGGATGAGGTGAGAGCCGCGTGCAATGGCATGTGCCAGGTGCTGTGCCGCATCTTGCCGCTCTTTCGGATCGGTGGAGCGCGACAGCACGTGAGCCTGTGCGCCGATCACCGCCAGCGGCGTTCGAAGCTCGTGGGCCGCATCGTTGACGAACGAGCGCTCGCGCTCCACCTTGCCTCGCAGTTGCGCCAGCAATCCTTCCAGGGCTTTCACGAGCGGCGCCAGCTCGGCGTACTTCGGATCGAAACCCAGTGGCGACAGGTCCTCCGCGCCACGCAGATCGATGCGCTCGCCGAGCGTGCGCAGCGGCTTGATGCCCTGGGCCGCGGCGATCCATACCGGGGCGAGCACGAAGGGAAACGCAATCAGAAACGGCATGACGAGGGAGCTTCCGAAGAACCCGATCAGCCACGTGATTCCCGAGTGCGGTTCACCGATCCACACCGACCAGCGCGCGTTGCGCCCCTCGTACAGCCAGTACCGCTGGCCATTGAGCGTGACGTCGACCATCTTCTCGGGTTCGCCGCGCACTGTCAGGCCGGCGATCTCGGGAGACGCATGAATCTCCTTGCCTTCGCGGTTGCGCAACATGAGGACAATCGTGCCGGGAAGCTCGCCCTCCTCGCGGCGCAGCGCGTTGAGCATCTTCGCCATCGTGTTCACGACGGAAACCGCAAGGTCCTCGCGCTCGATGCCGGCAAGCACCGAATTGAGTTCTCGGCCGACGCGCACCACGCCGGAATTCGTGCTCATGGTCATCCGGAAGCTGATGTACATGTGGGCCACCAGTGCGACCCACGCCAGCGTGAAGGCCAGCAGCAGCGACAGCGCCACGCGGCGCACCAGGCTGCGCTTGAACAGCCACTTCATGACGCGAGCATGTAGCCGACGCCGCGAACCGTCTTGATGCGCTCCGCGCCGATCTTGCGCCGCAGGTTGGACACGTGCACCTCGATGGCACCGAAGTCGACCGGCTCGCCCAATGGATCCAGCCGCTGCGACAGCATGCCCTTCGGAATCACCGCGCCGGGCTCGCGGGCCAGTTCGAGCATCAACTGGAATTCGCGCGGAGACAGGTCGAGCGGCACGCCGCCGAGCCGCGCCACATGGCTGCGCGGCTCGATCTCGAGTTCGCCGAAGGCCCATACATCGCTCGCCTGGTGCGCATAGCGCCGCCGCACGGCATGGATGCGCGCCACCAGCTCGGGCGTCGCGAAGGGCTTGACGACATAGTCGTCCGCACCGCCGTCGAGACCGGCCAGCCGGTCTTCGAGTGCGGAGCGCGCCGTGATGACGACGATGGGCACCGTGACGCCCGAGCGCCGCCAGCGCGAGAGCAGTTGCAGTCCCGATCCGTCGGGCAGGCTCACGTCGAGCAGCACGCATCCGCAGGCATCGCCTTCGAAAGAACGCGGCGCGTCGGCAATGCGGCGCAGCCATTCGATGCTGAAGCCCTCCGCCTTGAGGGCTTGCGAGAGGGCACGGCCCAGGTCGAGGTCGTCTTCGATGAGCAGGAGGTGCATGGCCGGATTGTCCGGCGCCAACCTTAAGCATTCCCAAAGGTTCGGCGTCCAAGAATGCGGCACCCCCGATGCACCGGGCCGCCGGGGGCAATGGCTGGTCGCCCGGATCGAATGGAGTATTTCGTGCTCACCGTTTTCAGAATCTCGAGGCGCCAGTCGCTGCTGGCAGTGGTTCTGGCCGCCATGCTTCTCTCGGCCTGTGGCGACCGCATGGGGGCGGCGGCTGCGGGCGATCCTCCAGCGGGCGCAGTGGCGGCGCATCTTGCCAACAAGGCAGAAGACCCGGGTGTACCCGGTCTGCGCGACGGCGAATCGCGCGTGATTCCACTTCTGGTTCAATGGCGTTGCAGCCTGAGCCGCTGCAGCCTCGTCGTCCGGTTGCGGCAGTCCGGCCTTGTGCGCGCTCTTCTGCGGCGGTAGCACGGCCGATTTTCGGGAGCGTCTTTTCGCCGACGCGATGAGGCCACAAAATGGCGCCCATGCCAAAGACGCTTCACTCCTCATTCTTCTCCGCGATGCTCGCCTGCCTCGTCTCGGCGTTCGTTGCAGCATCGGCCTCGGCCGCATCGCCGCGCGCCGTTCCCGGAGAGCCCGTGCCCGCGGGATCGCCCGTCGTGGGTCCGATCCATTTCCAGTTCGCCATCTACTATCCGGCGCGTCCTGCGGCAGATCCGCTGGCCTCGCTGCGCAGCCGCCTCGCCAGGATGGAAGGTGCGCCGAAGCTCGCTGCCTCGATGCCGTCGCCAGCCTCGGTGACCGAAGCGGTCGTCTTCGCGAACTGGAACACGACCACGGTGCAGAAAGAGTACCGGCCGCCGGGCACGGACCTGTTGCAGCGCTTCGGCCGCGGCCTTTCGCGCGAGCAGGCCGAGGCCCTGCAACGCACCGACAAGGCACTGATCCTCGACTTCGCGCATCCGGCGCCACAAGCCCGAACCGCACTGTCCAAGGCAACCGAGGTGGCGCTGCAGGTCGCACGCGACGGCAACGGCCTGCTGTGGGACGAGGAAACGCGCGAGGTCTTCACGCCCGACGAATGGCAGAAGCGCCGCATCGCCTCCTCGGAAAACGGAATTCCCGATGCCGCGGCGCACACGGTGATCCATGCCTACCGCAGCGACAACCTGGTGCGGGCCATCACGCTCGGCATGTCGAAGTTCGGCCTGCCCGACGTGGTGGTGAGCGACTTCTCGTGGTCTTCGAACCGGCCGATGGGCAACCTCGTCAACATGCTCGCGCAAGCCATGGTCGAAGGCGCCACCATTCCGCGCGCCGGCCAGTTCGACCTGGACCTGCGCGCGTTGAAGCACGCCGGCGCACGCGACCCGCAGCTCACGAACCTGAAGCCCAATGCAGCGTCCGTCGCCAGGCTTTCCCTGGTCAACGGCAAGTGGGAAAGCGGCGATCCGCAGAACCGCCTGTTCGAGATCCGCTTCGACCGCTACAAGGGACCCGACCGCCATGCGCAGCAGACCGCCCTGCTCACCGCCGTCTTCGGTGCCGACGAAGATTCGGTCACCCGCCTGAAGCACAACGACGAGCTGCTCGCGGCCAGCAAGGCGGCCGGCGCGCAGCTGCCCAGGCTGCGCGACGCCTTCAACAAGGGCCTGCAGCCCGGCGAGTACATCCTCGTGAAGGCGCCGTTCACCACGCGTGACGGCGGCAACGAATGGATGTGGGTGGAAGTCGCACGATGGAGCGGCGACACCATCGAAGGCCTGCTGAAGAACGAGCCCGTCGACGTGCCCAGCCTGCATGCCGGGCAGATGGTCAAGGTGTCGCAGGCCAAGCTCTTCGACTACATGCGCCGCCACCCCGACGGACGCGAAGAAGGCAACGAGACCAGCAAGATCATTGCGCGCATGCAGGGCGGGAAGAAGTAGCCGAAGAAAGGAGCCTCCAATGCACATCCGCGAACTCGCCACCGGCCTGCAGTTTCCCGAAGGCCCGATCGCCATGGACGACGGCTCGGTGCTGCTGGTCGAAATTGCGCGCGGCACGCTCACGCGCGTGCGGCACGACGGGCTGGTGCAGGTGGTGGCCGACCTCGGCGGCGGCCCGAACGGTGCAGCCATCGGGCCCGATGGCGCCGTCTATGTGTGCAACAACGGCGGCTTCAAATGGCACACCGAGGCCGACGGCTGCCACCGGCCCGTGGGCCAGGCCGCGGACTATTCGGGCGGGCGCATCGAGCGCGTGAACCTTGCCACCGGCCATGCCGAGCGGCTCTACGACACGGTCGAGGGCGGCGCGCTCTGCGGACCCAACGACATCGTGTTCGACGCGCAGGGCGGCTTCTACTTCACCGACCTGGGCAAGACGCGCGAACGCGACATGGACCGCGGCGGGCTGTTCTACGGCCACAGCGATGGCAGCGCCGCCAGCACGATCGCGCGGCCAGTGATGACGCCCAATGGCATCGCGCTCTCACCCGACGGCAACACGCTCTACTACGCCGAGACCGAAGGCGCACGCGTCTGGGCCTTCGACATCACCGCGCCGGGGCGCGTTCGCAAGGACGGCTGGCCTTCGCCGCATGGTGGACGCATGCTGTGCGCCTCACCGGGCGGACATTACCAGCGCTTCGACTCGATGGCGGTCGATGCGCTCGGCAATCTCTGCGTGGCCACGCTGCTGCATGGCGGCATCAGCATCGTCGCGCCCGATGGCAGCACGGTCGAGCACGTGCCCCTGCCCGACCGCTACACCACCAACATCTGCTTCGGCGGACGCGACCGGCGCACGGCCTACGTCACGCTCTCGGGCAGCGGCCGGCTGATTGCCATCGACGACTGGCCGACGCCGGGCCTTGCGCTGAACTTCGCGACCTGAGACTGCTAGGACACCACCTGGTAATACAGGTTCTGCGGATGCTTCGCCTGCGCGAAGAAGAACCAGCGCTCCGCCAGCAGGCCCGGCGCCTGCACCACCACCGCGAGCAGCCAGGGCAACGTGGCCGCACTGACCAGCCCCCACGCCAGCAGCAGCGCAGGCAGCACGAAGGCCAGCAGCAGGAAGCCGAGCTTCATGTTCTTGAGCGCGGCCAGCGAGGCGCCGTGAAAGAACTCGCGCGTGTTGAACGCCCCGGCCGACATGCCCATTGATTTCTGCACCAGCTTCTCGGTGCGAATGCCGGTGGCCGATTGCAGCGTCGACTTGTGGCGGATCCCCGCGTTGCGCCGCAGCGCCTGCCCGCGGGCAGCCCATGCGGCCAGCGTGGCAGCCAGCGCGCACGGACCGAAGACCTGCACGAAGCGCGCCTCGCCGGCCAGGGCGGCCATCGCGCAGGCCAGCACCAGTCCGGACGACAGGCCGATGAGCGTGAAGTTGACGATGGTCAGCGGATGCGCCCATTCCTCGATGAAGCGCAGGCAGGCATAGATCATCGCGGTGCAATACCAGAGCGCGGCAGCGCCGCACAGCACCAGCACGGGCAGCAGCCACGACCATGGCGCACCGGCGCCGAGCTGCAGCGACAGCCACCACAGCGCCACCAGCGCGATGAAGCCCGGAAGCACGATGACCTCGCGCGACATCCACGACGTGCGCCACATCAGCACCGCACGCCATGCGCGCGTCTTGCGGCCCAGGTGCATGAACGAGGCCGCGAGCCCCGCGACGAGCAGCACCTCGGCCACACCCAGCGCCAGCGTCAGGAAACCCGGCGCCATGGCCAGGCCGAACAGCGCCGCCAGCGCGAGCGTGAACACCAGGCCCTGCGCCGCACCGGCCAGCGTGGTGAAGAAGAGAATCGAGAGCGCGGGGTGCATGCCTTCGTCACCCCTGCGTGTCGGCCGGCTGCGTGATGCGGCGCGGCAGGTACTGGTTGGCCGGGCTGGTTTCCCACTCGGGCATCAGCGGGTAGCCGCCGCGCTCGCGGATGGCCTTCGACACGTCGGAGTCCGGGTCCTTCACGTCGCCGAAGATCCGCGCACCCGTCGGGCAGGCCTTCACGCAGGCGGGCTTGCGATCTTCCTTGGGCAGGTGCTCGTCGTAGATGCGGTCGACGCAGAGCGTGCACTTGGTCATGACCTGGCGCTCCTCGTCGAGCTCGCGCGCGCCGTAGGGGCAGGCCCATGCGCAGTACTTGCAGCCGATGCACTTGTCGTAGTCGACCAGCACGATGCCGTCCTCCTTGCGCTTGTAGCTCGCGCCCGTGGGGCACACGGGCACGCAGGGCGGGTCTTCGCAGTGCAGGCAGCTCTTGGGAAAATGGATGGTCTCGGTGGCCGGGAAGGCGCCGGCCTCGTAGGTCTGTACGCGGTTGAAGAAGGTGCCGGTCGGGTTGGCGGCGTAGGGCCGCTCGTCGGCCAGCGGGCCGGCACTGCCGGAAGTGTTCCACTGCTTGCAGGAGGTCACGCAGGCATGGCAGCCGACGCAGACGTTGAGGTCGATGACGAGGGCGAGTTGCTTCGCCAGCGTCTCGCCCTGCTCCGCGCGTTTGGATTGGCTCCCTCTCCCGCWWGCGGGAGAGGGGGCAAAGCCGAAGCCGGGGCCATCAGGTCTTTCAACCACTGCATCATTTCCTGCGCCCCGCAAAGTAGGTCAACACACTCGCCGCCTTCCCCAGCACGCCGGGCGCACTCGGCATGCTCGCGATCTGCGGAAAGCTCTCCTTCGGCTCGCCGGGATCGGCCGGCCGGATGCGCACCCGCACGTCGTACCAGCCCGCCTGCCCGGTGATCGGATCCGAGTTGCTGATGCGCCCGCTCGCGGTGCCTTCGCACGGCAGTTCCTCGCTGATCAGGTGGTTGAGCAGGAAGCCCTTGCGCGCCTCGTCCGAACCGGGCGCGAGTTGCCACGCGCCATCGGCCTTGCCGATCGCGTTCCACGTCCACACCGTGCCGGGTTCCACCGCCTCGCTGTAGCGCAGCATGCAGCGCACCTGGCCCCACTGGCTTTCGACCCAGCACCAGCCGCCATCGGCAATGCCCGCGGCCTGCGCGGTGAGCGGGTTCACATGCAGGTAGTTGTGGCTGTGAATCTGCCTGAGCCACGCGTTCTGCGAATCCCACGAGTGGTACATCGCCATCGGCCGCTGCGTGAGCGCATTGAGCGGATAGGCCGCCAGATCGGTTGCGGCCTCTTCGAGCGGCGGGTACCAGAAGGGCAGCGGATCGAAGTAGGTTTCGATGCGTTCGCGCAGTGCATCGGGCGGCTGCCGCCCCGGGCTCTTGCCCTGCGCCGCGAGCCTGAAGCTCTGCAGCGTGTCGGAGTACAGCGCCAGCTGCACCGGGTCGTTGCGCTGGCGCCAGCCCTTGTCTTTCGCGAAGTCGAGGTACGCCCGGTTCCAGTTGCGCATGTAGTGCATGGTCTCGGGCATGTGGTACTGGAACACGCAGTTGTTCTGCGCATACGCTTCCCACTGCTTCGGGTTCGGTGCGCCGCGCAGATGCTCGGTGCCGTCCTTGCCGCGCCAGCCCATCAGAAAACCGATGCCGGGCTGCGGCTCGAAGTTGACGACGAAGTCCGGGTAGCCGCTGAACTTGCGCCCGCCCTCGGGCGTGGTGAAGGCCGGAAACTTCAGGCGCGACGCCAGCTCGATCAGCACCTCCTGGAAAGGCTTGCACTCCCCGGTCGGCGGCACCACCGGCACGCGCACCGAATCGACAGGCCCGTCGAATTCCGAGATCGGCCGGTCGAGCATGCCCATCACGTCGTGGCGTTCGAGGTAGGTGGTGTCGGGCAGCACCAGGTCGGCAAAGGCCACGGTCTCGCTCTGGAAGGCGTCGCACACCACGAGGAACGGGATCATGTGCTCGCCCTTCTCGTCCTTGCGGTTGAGCATCTCGCGCACGCCCATGGTGTTCATGCTGGAGTTCCAGGCCATGTTGGCCATGAAGATCAGCAGCGTGTCGATGCGGTAGGGGTCGCCCTTCACCGCATTGGTGATCACGTTGTGCATGAGCCCGTGCGCCGACAGCGGGTGCTCCCACGAGAAGGCATGGTCGATGCGGATCGGCGAGCCGTCGGGGTTGATCGCCAGCTCCTCGGGGTTGGCCGGAAAGCCCAGCGGCGCGGCGTTGAGCGGCGTGTTGGGCTGGATCATGCCGGGGTCGTTGAAGGCCCGGTAGTTGGGCACGATGTGGCGCGGGTACGGCGCCTTGTGGCGAAAGCCGCCGGGCGCGTCGATGGTGCCGAGCACGCTCATCAGCACCGCCAGCGCCCGCACGGTCTGGAAGCCGTTGGAGTGGGCGGCCAAGCCGCGCATCGCATGAAAGGCCACGGGCCGCGCCTGCGTGGTCGGGTGCTGCTTGCCCCAGGCATCGGTCCACGGAATGGGCAGCTCGAAGGCCTGCTGCAGCGCCGTCTCGCCCATCTCGCGGGCGAGCTTGCGGATGCGCGCGGCGTCGATGCCGGTGATGGCCTGCGCCCATTCGGGCGTGCAGCTCGCCACGCGGTCGCGCAGCAGCTGGAACGAGGGCGCGACACGCGTGCCGTCGGCCAGCGTGTAGTGGCCTTCGAGCGCCGGATCGCAACCGTCGGCAATGCCTTCGGGGTAGGCGGGCTTCACGCTGCCGCTTGCCTTGTCCCACACCAGCTTGTTGTGCGGATGGCGCCCGTCGCCCGGCGGGCCGCGCTCCGGGTCGAAGGCGAACAGCCCTTCGCGCTCGCAGTCGTCCAGCACCACGAGTTGGGGTGCGTTGGTGAAGCGCTTGAGAAAAGCGTGGTCGACCAGCTCGTTGCCGATTAGCTCGTGCAGCAGCGCCATGAACAGCGCGCCGTCGGTGCCCGGCTTGATCGGAATCCACTCGTCCGCAATCGCCGAGTAGCCCGTGCGCACCGGGTTGATCGAGATGAAGCGCCCACCCGCGCGCTTGAACTTGCCGATCGCCATCTTCATCGGGTTGCTGTGGTGGTCTTCGGCCGTGCCGATCATCACGAACAGCTTGGCGCGCTCCAGGTCGGGCCCGCCGAATTCCCAGAAGCTGCCGCCGATGGTGTAGATCATTCCCGCGGCCATGTTGACCGAGCAGAAGCCGCCGTGCGCCGCGTAGTTGGGCGTGCCGAACTGGCGCGCGAACAGGCCCGTGAGCGCCTGCATCTGGTCGCGCCCGGTGAACAGCGCAAACTTCTTCGGATCGGTCGCGCGGATGTGGCCGAGCCGCTCGGTCAGCATGCCGTAGGCGCGCTCCCAGCTGATCGGCTCGAACTCCCCGGCCCCGCGCTCGCTGCCCGCCTTGCGCAGCAGCGGCTGCGTGATGCGCGCGGGCGACACCTGCTTCATGATGCCCGAGGAGCCCTTGGCGCAGATCACGCCCTGGTTCAGCGGGTGGTCGGGGTTGCCGTCGATGTAGCGCACCTCGGGCCCGTTCTCGCCCTCGCGCAGGTGCACGCGGATGCCGCAGCGGCAGGCGCACATGTAGCAGGTGGTGGTCTTGACCTCGGTGTCCGCCGTGGGCGTCGGCGCGGTGAGCGGATCGTGCACGGGCTCTCGGGAGAGGAAACTGAACACGGGCGGTCCTTTTTGTTTTTCAAGCGGGGGCAGCGCCGATGTTAGGGAGCTTCAATCAAACGAAAAAGCGGAGAATATCGCTCACGATGACCGGAAAAACAGATCAGCAGATTACCCAGCGCCTGCGCCTCAACCTGCGCCAGCTCGAGGTGTTCGTGGCCACCGCGCGCGGCGGCAGCACCCGCGCCGCGGCCGACCGCGTCGCGCGCTCGCAGTCGGCCGCGAGCAGCGCGCTGGCCGACCTGGAAACTTCCGTGGGTGCCCTGCTGTTCGACCGGCTCGGCCGCCGGCTGGTGCTCAACGAGAACGGCCGCGCGCTGCTGCCCAAGGCCCAGGCACTGCTCGACCAGGCGGGCGAGGTGGAGGCGCTCTTCAGCGGCGAGCATGCGGCGCCGCTGCGCGTGGCGGCCAGCTTCACCATCGGCGAATACCTGCTGCCCGAGCGCGTGTCGCAATGGACCCTGCTTCACCCGCAGAGCCAGGTGCACCTGCACATCGCGAACACGCGCGACGTGATCGAGGCGGTGGCCGGGTTCGATGTCGATGTCGGCTTCATCGAGGGACCGCAGACACACCCCGACCTCGTGGTGCGCGCATGGCGCGAGGACGAGCTGGTGATCGTCGCCGCGCCGGGCCATGCGCTCGCGAACCGCATCGCCACGCACCGGCAGCTGTCGCAAGCCACCTGGGTGCTGCGCGAGCACGGCTCGGGCACGCGGCAGGTCACCGATGCCTGGCTGATCCAGAACCTCGAGCAGGTGCGCGTGGGCTTCGAGCTCGGCAGCACCGAGGCCATCAAGCGCGTGGTGGCCTCGGGCACCGGCCTCGCCTGCCTCTCGCGCTACACGGTGGCGCAGGCGCTGGAAGACGGCCACCTGATCGAGCTGCGCACGCGGCTGCCGGCGGGCATGCGGCGGCTGGCCACGGTGATGCACCGCGACAAGCTGCTGGGCCGCGCGACCACGGATTTCTTGCGGCATTGCGGGGCGACAGTGCCGCGCGCAGGCCACCGCCCGCTCTAGGGCCTGTTCACACCACGCCTTTCTTCGCCCCCCCGGTCAGCGACGCGACCGAAGGCACGATCCAGCGCCGGTCATTGAGCAGTCGCCGGATGCACTCGCGCAGCCACTGATGCGCCGGGTCGACGCGGTGACGCGGGTGCCATGCCATGCGCAGGGGTTCGGATTGCACCGCAACCGGCAGCTCGAAAATCGCCAGGCCGAGCGAAGCAGCCATGCCCCGTGCGGGGCGTTCGGAAACACTGGCCACGAGTTCGGTGCGCGAGGCGGCGATCAGCGCCGAGAAAGTGCTCGGCACGAGCAGCGCCAATTGGCGTTGCAAACCCAGTTCGGCCAGGGCCGTGTCCACCGGCGAAGGCTCGCCTTGGCGCAGCGTGACGCCGACGTGACGCGCAGCTGCATATCGCTCTGCCGTCATGGGCGTCTTCTTCAACCCCTTCAGCAGCGGATGTCCGGCGCGTGCGGCGCCCACCAGTGTTTGCTCCGACAGCACCAGGGTCTCGGTTTCGGGATCGGCGCCTCGAAAGCTGCCCACATCCAGGTCGATGCGCCCTTCGCGCAAAGCGCCCGGGTCCGCGTGGGTTTCAGGGAGGAACTGAAGCGCAGCCAACGGCATTTCGATCTCCAGCGCCTGCGACAGGCTGGCCCCGAACACCACGGCAATGCCCTCGGGCGCACGCACGACAAAGCGCCGCCGCACGGCAGCCAGGCTTTCCGCGTCTGCAGGTGCGCGCAACGCCTGTGCCTGTGCGAGCAAGGCGCGCACGGGCTCTGCCAGCGCAAGGGCGCGCGGCGTCGGCACGAGCTTTCGGCCGGCGCGCACGAGGATCGGGTCGCCGAACGACTCGCGGATGCGTGCCAGCGTGTGGCTCATGGCGGGCGTGCTCAGGTGCATCCGCGCGGCGGCCGCCGTCACGCTGCCGGTGGACAGCAGTGCATCGAGCGCGGTCAACAGGTTGAGGTCGTATGTGTTCGCCATACGAAATCATATGTTCAATACATTGCACCGTACAAAATCATTGCCGATTCCGACACTGGCGCCCCTTGCCACGATCGAAACGGTTCCATGAAAGCCTTACGCACTTCTTCGCCCCTGCTGCCATTCGCCATGCTCGTGCTGACGCTCATCCTCGCGGCGCTCGACCAGACCATCCTGTCCACTGCGCTGCCCGTCATTGCACGCGAGCTCACGGGAGGCTGGCCGCTGGCCTGGGTGTTCTCGGCCTATCTGCTGGCCGCGACGGTGGTCATTGCGCTGTACGGGCGCCTGGCGGATGTGCTGGGCAAGAAGCCGATGCTGCTGTTGGCGATCGGCTTGTTCCTGGTGGGTTCGCTGGCCTGCGGGGCGAGCCAGGATCTGCGGCAACTGGTGCTTGCGCGAGCCCTGCAAGGCGCAGGCGGCGGCGGCCTGATGACGCTCACCATGCTGACCGTTCCCGACTTGTTCGCGCCCGACCAGCGCGGCCGCTACCAGGCGCTGCTCGGCGCGGCATACGGCGTGTCCACCATGTTCGGTCCCTTGTTGGGTGGCGCACTGGTGGAGCACCTGTCGTGGCATTGGGCGTTCTGGATGAACGTGCCGCCCGCGGCGCTGGCCTGGGGCGTGCTGGCATCGACCCTGCCATCGAAGCCGGCGCCGGCGGAAGCACCGACTCCGGAGGGACGGCAGCGCATGCGTATCGACTGGCTGGGCGCAGCGCTCCTCACGGCCGCTCTCGTCTTCTTGTTGCTGGCCACCCAGCACGGCCATCTCGATCTGCCCGAGCGCGTTTCGCTGTGGCTTCTGTTGGGCCTGGGGGCCACGTCCACGCTGGCTTTCGTCTGGCGGCAGCATCGCGCCGCACACCCCTTGCTGCCGCTGTCGCTGTTCGCCCGGCCCGCCTATGCGGCGGTCAGCTTCATCGGGATGGCCAGCGGCGTTGCACTCTACGCCGCCGTGGTGTTCCTGCCGCAGTACCTGCAGATCGGCTTGCACCTGTCGCCCACCGGTTCTGCGTGGCACTTGCTGCCCTTGATGGCAGGCATCACCGTGGCGGCCGTGACCAGCGGCAAGCTGCTCCGCGCACAGAGGCCTGTCGCCTCGATGGCGCGGACGGCCTGTGCGCTGATGTTGCTGTCCTTTGGCCTGATCGTGGGTGTGCTGCGCTGGTTTCCTGGTGAGCCCCTGGCGCTGTCGGCCGCCCTGCTGCCACTGGGACTGGGACTCGGACTGCTCTTCCCCATCGTCACGGTGGTGGCGCAGCGCGTGTCGCCTGCGCAGCACATGGGCATCGCCACGGCGGCACCCATCATGCTGCGCAGCCTTGGCGGCGCGGCGGGTGTGGCACTGCTGGCTGCGCTGCTCACGCACCTGATCCATCGGGAACTGGCCGCGGTGGGTGCCTTGGCACATCGTGGAGCGGCGGATGCCGTTACGGCGGCGCTGGGGCACGGGCTGCAATCCGTGTTCGGCTGCGCCGCGGTGGCAGCGCTTCTTGCGCTGGTGGCCTCGGGCTGGTTGGTGCAGACACGGCCTCACGAGGGACCGGCGAAGGACGGCCTGCTCGAACCCACCTCGTGAAGCCGGCCCGGATCGCGCGCCGGGCGCAGGTCATCGAGGCGGTGGATGCCCGGCCTGTTGGCGCAACGCGCGCGCGGTGTGCCGCGCAATCACCGCCTCTTCGTCGGTCTTGAACACCCAGGCACTGACGGGGCTCTGCGGCGTGGTCAGCCGCGTGGCGCCGGCAGTGTTGGCGTTCGCATCGACATCGATACCGAGCCACCCGCACTGCCCGAGAATGCGCTCGCGCAGCGCAGCGGCGTTCTCGCCGATGCCGCCGGTGAACACGACGGCATCCACGCCGCGCAGCGCCGCGGCAAGACTGCCCATGTGCTGCACCACCTGCTCGGTGAAATGAGCGATGGCTTCGGCAGCGGCCGGCACGGCGGAGGCCTCGAGTTCGCGCATGTCGCTCGACACGCCCGACAGCCCCAGCAGACCCGATTCGCGGAACAGCAGCTTTTCGACCTCGTCCGCCGACATGCCTCGCGAACGCATCAGGTACAGCACCACGGCCGCATCGAGATGGCCGCAGCGGGTGCCCATGGTGAGGCCGTCGAGTGGGGAAAAGCTCATCGTCGTTGCCACCGACCGGCCCTGCGCCACGGCACACATCGAAGCCCCGTTGCCCAGGTGCGCGACGATCACGCGTTGCTGCGCGAGCTGCGGCGCAAGCTGCGCGAACTGCGTCACGATCGATTCGTAGGACAAGCCATGAAAGCCATAGCGCCGCACGCCCGCGTCGTGCAGCGCGCGCGGCAGCGCAAAGCGGCGGTTCACGTCGGGCTGCGCTGCATGAAAGGCGGTGTCGAAGCACAGCACCTGCGGCACGCCGCCAAAGGCCTGCATCGCGGCGCGCACGCCCGCGAGGTTGTGCGGCTGGTGCAGCGGCGCGAGCGGTTCGAGCGCAGTCAATTCGGCCAGCACCGCGTCATCGACGCGCACCGGCTCCACGAAGTTCACGCCACCATGCACGATGCGGTGCCCGACCGCGGCGATGCGGCCACCGCCGCCCTGCCGCGCATGCCAGTCGAGCAGCGCGGCCAGCGCGCCCTGGTGCGAACGGCTGTCGCCTTCCAGCGCGGCGTCGTGCAGCGTGTGGCCTTCCGCATTGCGCACGCGCAGCCGCGCCTTCAGCCCCGCGCCGAGGCCGTCGGCCTCGCCCGACCAGCGCGCAGCGGGCAGCGCACCGCCCTCGCCGGCTGCCTCGAACAGCGCGGCCTTGATCGAGGACGACCCGGCGTTGAGTGTTAGCAGCGAATCGGTCAGACGTAGTCCTTGTACTTGTCGAGGAATCGTACCGGCTTCGACAGCGCATCGCGGCGGAACGGATCGCCGAGCTCGCGCGTGCACATGATCTCGATGACGCAGGTCTTGCCTTCGTTCATCTGCATGTCGATGGCCTTCTTGAGCGCGGGGCCCACGTCTTCGAGCCTGTCGACCACGATGCCTTCGGCGCCCATGGCCTTGGCGATGCCCGCGAAGCTTTCGCTTTCGAGTTCGCCCGCGACGAAGCGGCGGTTGTAGAAGTCGACCTGGTTCTTCTTCTCGGCGCCCCACTGGCGGTTGTGGAAGACCACGGCCGTGACCGGAATGTCGTGGCGCACGGCCGTCATGATCTCGACCATGCTCATGCCCCAGGCGCCGTCGCCGGCATAGGCCACGGCCGGTCGGTCGGGCGCGGCGCACTTGGCGCCGATCATGGTCGGCAGCGAGTAGCCGCAGTTGCCGAAGCTCATCGGCGCGAAGAAGCTGCGCGGTTCCTCGAAGCGCAGGTAGCTGTTGGCAATGGCGTTGATGTTGCCGATGTCGGTGGAGACCATCACGCGCGGCGGCATGGCCTTCTCGAGTTCGCGCAGCACCTGGCGCGGGTGCAGGTAGCTGCCGCCCGTCGGCGTCTTCTCGCCCTTGGCTTCCTCGATGGCGTCGAGGCTGAAGGGGTCGCGCTCGTGGGTCCACTCGTCGAGCTCTTTTTCCCACGCGGCCTTCTCGGCCTTGATCTTCCCGGCGCGCTCGGCCTTGGTGGCGTCGCAGGCGAGCGTTTTGCCTTGCAGGCGCTTGAGCAGTTCCTTGGCGGTGGCCTTGGCGTCGCCGTGGATGCCGACGGTGATCTTCTTCACCAGCCCGAGGTTGGTGTGGTCGGCTTCGACCTGGATGATCTTCGCGTCCTTCGGCCAGTAGTCCATGCCGTGCTGCGGCAGCGTGCCGAAGGGCCCCATGCGCGAGCCGAGCGCGAGCACCACGTCGGCCTGCGCGATCAGCTTCATCGCGGCCTTCGAGCCCTGGTAGCCCAGCGGGCCGGCCCACAGCGGGTGGCTCGCGGGGAAGGAGTCGTTGCGCAGGTAGCCGTTGGCCACGGGGGCACCCAGTCGTTCGGCGAGCGCCTGGCACTCCGCCACCGCATCGCCCATCACCACGCCGCCGCCCGAGAGGATCACGGGAAACTTCGCCGAGGCCAGCAGCTCGACGGCCGCGTTCAGGCTGTTCTCGCCGCCCGCGCCGCGTTCCACGCGCATGGGCTTCGGAATCTCGGTCGTGATCTCGCCGTAGAAGTGGTCGCGCGGGATGTTGAGCTGCGTCGGGCCCATCTCGGAGATGGCGCGATCGAAGCAGCGCGCCGTGTACTCGGCCATGCGCTTGGGGTTGTTCACGTGGCCCTGGTACCTGGTGAACTCCTGGAACATCGGCAGCTGGTTGGCTTCCTGGAAGCCGCCGAGGCCCATGCCCATGGTGCCGGTCTCGGGCGTGATCATGACCACCGGGCTGTGCGCCCAGTAGGCGGCCGCGATGGCGGTCACGCAGTTGCTGATGCCGGGACCGTTCTGCCCGATCACGAGGCCATGGCGGCCCGAGACGCGCGCGTAGCCGTCCGCCATGTGCGCGCCGCCCTGCTCGTGAACCACCGGAATCAGGCGGATGCCGGCGGGCGCGAAGATGTCCATCGCGTCCATGAAGGCCGAGCCCATGATGCCGAAGATGTCGGTCACGCCGTTGGCGACCATGGTCTCGACGAAGGCCTCGGAAGGCGTCATCTTCTGCACGCCGGTGACGGCTTCGCGGGCGGGTTCGGCGGGTTGCTTCTGGCTCATGGAAGGCGTCTCCTGAAGGAATGGGGCGGTCGGTGGCGTTTCAAAATCCGGAACCACTTGTTCCGGATTTCTTTCCGGCGGAATATAGGACGGCACCGCCCTGTCGTCAAACAATTTACAAAAATCGGTACGTCTTGTCTTGTTTTTTATAAAAGCACTATGATCCGCCCCATGAAGATCGTCAAAGGGCTTGCGCCCGAAACCGCGGAACCGGCGCCGGGCGACACGCCGACCATGCGCCTCTTCGGGCTGCTCGAAGTCATGGCCGCCAAGGACAAGCGCTACGCGCTGCAGGGCCTGGTGGAAGAAACCGGCATGCCCAAGCCCACGCTGCACCGCATGCTCCAGCAGCTCGAAGGCGCGGGCCTGCTGCAGCGCGAGGGCGACGGCCGCCACTACGGCATCGGCACGCGGTTGCGGCGCCTGGCCGAGAACCTGCTGCTCAACGACAGCCTGCACGGTGCGCGCCATACGGTGCTGCGTCAACTGGTGGAAGAAATCGGCGAGAGCTGCAACCTCACCGCCCTGTCGGGCAGCGAGGTGGTGTACCTCGACCGCGTGGAAACCGCCGCGCCGCTGCGCTTCTACCTGCACTCGGGTTCGCGCGTGCCGGTGCACTGCTCGGCCAGCGGCAAGATCTTTCTCGCGCAGATGAGCCTCGCGCAGCGCCGCCGCCTGCTGTCCAACGCGCCGCTCGAGCCGTACACGCCCAAGACGCTGACCGACCCCGAGGCGCTGGAGAAGGAAGTGCAGCGCGTGCGCAAGGACGGCTACGCCATCGACAACGAAGAGTTCCTGCCCGGCCTGCTGTGCATTGCGGCGCTGGTGCCCTCCGGCGACGACGGCCCTTCCAACCTGTGCATCGCGGTGCAGGCGCCGATCATGCGGCTCGATGCCGCGAAGGCGAAGACGCTGCTGCCCGCGCTGCAGCGCGCCGCGCAGGCGCTGAGCCGCATCGACGCCGATGCCGGCACCGACCGCGCGCAGGCCTGAGCCACCCGCATTCCCCGAAAGCCCGCCGTGACCGATACCGCAGCGCTGCGACCCGACCGGATGCTCAGCGTGCGCGAGGTGTTCGGCATCGACACCGACCTGCAGGTGCCCGCCTTCAGCCATTGCGGAGGACTCGACGACCACGTGCCCGAGGTCGATGCGGTCTACCGCTTCAACCCCGACGTGACGCTCGCCATCCTCGCCGGCTTCACGCGCGACCGCCGGGTGATGGTGCAGGGCCTGCACGGCACCGGCAAGTCGACCCACATCGAGCAGGTGGCGGCGCGCCTGAACTGGCCCTGCGTGCGGCTCAACCTCGACGGCCACATCAGCCGGCTCGACCTCGTGGGCAAGGACGCGGTGGTGCTCCGCGAAGGGCAGCAAGTGACCGAGTTCCAGGAAGGCATCGTGCCGTGGTCGCTGCAGCGGCCCGTGGCGCTGGTCTTCGACGAGTACGACGCGGGGCGGCCCGACGTGATGTTCGTCATCCAGCGCATCCTGGAGCGCGACGGCAAGTTCACGCTGATGGACCAGAACAAGGTGCTGCGGCCGCACCCCTTCTTTCGCCTGTTCGCGACGGCCAACACGGTGGGCCTGGGCAACCTCAACGGGCTCTACCACGGCGCGCAGCGGCTCAACCACGCGCAGATCGACCGCTGGAACATCGTGGCTTCGCTCAACTACCTGCCGGCCGATGAAGAGATCGCGATCGTGCAGGCGCGCGTGCCGTCGCTGGCCGACGATGCGGGCCGCAAGCTGGTCGCATCGATGGTGGCCGTGGCCGATCTCACGCGCAAGGGCTTCGCAGCCGGCGACCTCTCGACGCTGATGTCGCCGCGCACCGTCATCACCTGGGCCGAGAACGTCGAGATCTTCAAGGATCCGGCACTCGCATTCCGCCTTTCCTTCGTGAACAAGTGCGACGACGCCGAGCGGCCGCTGGTGGCCGAATATTTCCAGCGCTGCTTCGACCAGGAACTGAAGGAGTCGCACCAGCTTTCGTCGGGCCCGCGCGAATGACCGACACGCCCGCGAGCGCGATGCAGCGCCGCGTGCGGCAGGAGGAACAGGTGGCCGAGCTTTGCGCGGGGGTGGTGCGGGCCTTCAGCGGCGAGCGCGACCTGCACTTTCGCGGACGACGCCTGCACCGTGGGCGCGTGGCCCTGCCGTGGTTTGCGCCGCATCTGCATCCCTCGCCGGAGACCGACGACTTCGCATCGTTTCGCGGCGTGGCCGATGGGCTGGCATTGCGGCTCACGCTCTCGGACGCGGCCGTCCATGCCGGCCTGCAACCCGAGGAGCCCGTCGAGCGCATGCTGTTCGAGATGCTCGAACAGTTCCGCGCCGAAGCGCTCGCACCCGAGGTCATGGCCGGCATGCGCCGCAACCTGCGGCACCGCCACGAACAGTGGTCGCTCGCCTTCCATCACTCCGGCCTGACCGACACGGCCCGTGGCCTCCTGCTCTACGCCGTCGCACAGATCTGCCGCGCCCGCGTGAGCGGCCAGCAGGTGGTGGAAGAAACCGAGGACATGCTCGAAGCCACGCGCTTCGCGCTCGCACCGCTGATCGGCCATGCCCTCGCCGGCCTGCGCCGCGACCGGGCGGACCAGGCCGCCTATGCCGTGCACGCCCTTGCCATCGCACGCACCGTGGCCGCGATGCTGCACGAAGCCGGCGAAGAAAACAGCAGCGCCGCGCGCGATCCGCAGGTCGACGACAAGCGCAGCGTGTTCAGCCTCGTCGCCGACATGGACCAGGAGATCGTCGAGCGCTTCACCACCGCCGAGTCGGGCCGCAGCAAGCTGCTCGACGACGCAGGCGGCGCCTACCGCGTCTTCACCACCGCTTATGACCGCGAGCACGATGCCGCCACACTCGCACGCAAGGAAGTGCTCGCCGGGCATCGCGAAAAGCTCGACCGCCGCATCGCCGCACAGGGCGTGAATATCGCCCGCCTCGCCCGCGAGCTGCACGCGCTGCTGGCCGACCCCGCGCGCGACGGCTGGGACGGCGCTCAGGAAGAAGGCCTGATCGACGGCCGCCGCCTCGCGCAACTCGTGGCCTCGCCGACCGAGCGCCGCCTGTTCCGCACCGAACGCATGGCGCCGGTGGCCGACTGCATGGTGAGCTTCCTCATCGACTGCTCGGGCTCGATGAAAGAGCACGCCGAACCGGTCGCGATGATGGTCGACGTGTTCGCGCGTGCGCTCGAACAGGCGGGCGTGACCAGCGAGGTGCTGGGCTTCACCACCGGCGCATGGAATGGCGGCCGGGCGCAGCGCGAGTGGATGCGCGCTGGCAGGCCGCTTCACCCCGGCCGCCTCAACGAGCGCTGCCATCTCGTCTTCAAGGCCGCTGCCATGCCCTGGCGGCGCGCACGCCCCGCCATGGCCGCGCTGCTGAAGGCCGACCTGTTCCGCGAAGGCATCGACGGCGAGGCGGTCGACTGGGCCTGCCTGCGCCTGCGCCAGCGCCCCGAGGCCCGCAAGCTGCTGCTCGTGATTTCCGACGGCTCGCCGATGGACAGCGCCACGCATCTCGCCAACGACGCGCACTACCTCGACCACCACCTGCGCGACGTGGTCGCGCGGCAGGAGCAGCGCGGCGGCATCGAGATCGCCGGCATCGGCGTCGGGCTGGACCTGAGCCCGTACTACGGCCGCAGCCACGTGCTCGACCTCGCGGCCTCCACCGGCAACACCATCTTCCGCGAGGTGATCGACCTCATGGCGGGGCGCCACCGGCGCTGAGAGCGCTGTTTGCGATCTATTCGGGGCCACTTTGGGGGCTGCTGTTCAGGGCGTGATCACGCCGACGGGGTACCTTGCTCCGCGAATGTCCCCCGGCGCGGCCTAAGGCCGCATGCCTCCTCCTTTATTTCGCTGCGCAAGGCACCCCATCGGCGTGATCCCTCAGAGCACTGGTTGATCGGCCGCAAACCAGCAGCGTGCCCTCGTGCACAGGGCACCGGGTGCTCCCCGCAGCGAAATAAAGGAGGAGCGAAGCGGGGGACATTCGCGGAGGGGAGTACCCGGTGTCCTGTGCACGCACCCCGAACAGATCGCAAACAGGCTCTGAGACATTTAGAACTACATCCAAAGCCCCGATTGACAAAGGGCAGCCCTGGTTCTTACATTGCGTTTCACATCCGAGAACAGCGTTCCAATATTTGGAACGCCTCTGAAAGCCTCATGGACTCCACGCTTGCCAAGGGCCTCGCCGCCATCGAATGGATGACGCGCCAACAGCGCGACTGCCGCGTCACCGACCTGGCGCAGGCCTTCGGCATGGCACGCAGCAACGCGCACCGCACGCTGCAGACGCTGGTCGAGTGCGGCTGGGCGGTGCAAGACCCGGACACCAGCGCCTACCGGCCCAGCTTGCGCCTGTTCGAGCTGGGTGCGCTGGTCTCCGAAGCGGCCGACGTCGGCGCGCTGCTTCGGCCGCACCTCGCATCGCTGGCGCAGCTCACCGGAGAGACCATCCACCTCGCGGTGCTCGACGGCGCCGAGATCGTCTACCTCGACAAGTTCGACAGCCCGCTGCCGGTGGCCGCCTATTCGCGCATCGGCGGGCGCGCTGCGGCCTGCTGCGTGGCATCGGGCAAGGCACTGCTTGCAGCGGCCGCGCTGGATGTGCCGGCACTGCGCGAGCGTCTCGGCACGCTGGTGGCGCACACCAGGAACAGCATCACCGACTTCGATGCACTCCTCCTCGAACTGCAACGCACACGCGCTCGCGGCTACGCCGAGAACCGCGAGGAATGGCGCATCGGCGTCTGCGGCCTGGGCGTGCCGGTGTTCAACGCGCGCGGCGAGGCGGTCGCGGCCGTCGGCATGAGCGTGCCCTCGATCCGCTTCGCACGCACCCAGGCGCGCGGATTGGCCGACCGCCTGATGGCCTGCGCACGCGACGCCAGCGTGACGCTCGGCTACCGGGCCAGCCCGGCGCCGTTCGCGCAACTGCCGACATCCACCCCCAAGAGAAGGAGACTCGAATGAATCTGTTCTTCGCCCCCTGGCTGCGCACCGGCCTGCTGGCCGCGGCGGCCCTGGCCGCACCCTTCGCAACCCAGGCGCAAAACGGCAGCGACTACCCGGTCAAGCCGATCCGCCTGATCGTGCCCTACCCGCCCGGCGGCGGCACCGACGTGATCGCGCGCATCGTGCAGGAGCGCTTCTCGACCCTGCTGGGCCAGCAGGTGCTGATCGACAACCGCGGCGGCGCGGCCGGCTCCATCGGCACGGAAGTCGTGGCCAAGTCGGCGCCCGACGGCTACACGGTGCTGTTCACGCTCTCTTCGCACACCATCAATCCGGCCATCTACACCAAGCTGAGCTTCGACACCGCGAAGGACTTCGCGCCGGTCGGCCTGGTCGCCTCGCTGCCGCAGATCCTGGTGGCCAACACGCAGTTCGCGCCGAACACGGTGGCCGAGGTGGTGGCGCTTGCCAGGGCCAAGCCCGACAGCATCTCCTTCGCCTCGGTGGGCAACGGCTCGCCCGGGCACCTGGCGGGCGAATTGCTCAAGCTGCGCACCGGCACGCACATGACGCACATCCCCTACCGCGGCGGCGGCCCGGCCGTGACCGACGTGATGGGCGGGCAAGTGCCGTTGCTGTGGGTGTCGATTCCCGCGGCGGCGCAGTTCGTGAAGGCCGGCAAGCTCAAGGCGCTCGCGGTCTCGACCACCAAGCGCAGCGCGGCCTTCCCCGACGTGCCGACGATGCAGGAGGCCGGCATTCCCGACTTCGACGTCGACTCCTGGTACGCGGTGTTCGTGCCGGCCAAGACGCCGCAGCCCACCATCGACAAGCTCAACCGCGTGATCAACACCGTGGTCAAGGAACCCGAGATCCGCGACAAGCTGCTGGCGCAAGGCAGCGAAGGCGTCGGCGGCACGCCCGAGCAACTCGGCAAGGTCGTGACCACCGAACTGGTGCGCTGGCAAAAGCTCGCGAAAGAAGCCAGCATCAAAGTCGATTGATCGATACAGACAGACCCATGGAACATCCAGTCCCCTCCTCCCCCATCGCCGAACTGGTGGCGCGTGCCCGCGCCGCGCAGCGCATCTACGAAACCTGGTCGCAGGCCCAGGTCGACACCGCCGTGGTCGCGGCCGGCTGGGCCATCGTCGAGCCGGCGCGCAACCGCGAGCTGGCCGAGCTGGCGGTGGCCGACACCGGCGTGGGCAACGTCGAGGACAAGGTCCGCAAGAACCATCGCAAGACCTTCGGCCTGCTGCGCGACCTGCATGGCGCGCGCTCGGTCGGCGTGATCGCCGAGGACCCGGCGCGCGGCATCGTCGAGATCGCACGGCCCGTGGGCGTGGTGTGCGCGGTCACGCCCTCGACCAACCCCGGCGCAACGCCGGCCAACAAGATCATCAATGCGCTCAAGGGGCGCAATGCGGTCATCGTCGCACCCTCGCCCAAGGGCTGGTCGACGGCGGCGCGGCTCATCGGGTTCATCCACCAGCAGTTCGACCGCATCGGCGCGCCGCGCGACCTGGTGCAGCTGCTGCCCCTGCCGATCAACAAGCAGGCAACGGCCGAGCTGATGCGCCTGTGCGACCTGGTGGTGGCGACCGGCTCGCAGGCCAACGTGCGCGCGGCCTATGCGAGCGGCACGCCGGCTTTCGGCGTGGGCGCGGGCAACGTGGCGGGCATCGTCGACGAAACGGCCGATGTGAACGCGGCCGCCGAGCGCATCGTGCGCTCCAAGACCTTCGACAACGCGACCAGCTGCTCGTCGGAGAACAGCCTGGTGATCGTCGATGCGGTGCGCGCAGCGATGCTCGCTGCGCTCAAGGATCGGGGCGCCGTCATGCTCGCGGCGCCGCAGAAGGCCACGCTGCAGGCGCTGATGTGGCCCGACGGCAAGCTCTCGGCCGCCGTCATCGGCCAGTCGGCGCGCGTGATCGCCGAGCGCGCCGCGGCGGTCGATGGCGCCAATCGCGCGGGCTGGCTGGCGATTGCCGCCACCGATCCGCGCATCCTCATGGTGGCGGAAGACGGCGTGGGCCACGATCACCCGTTCTCGGGCGAGAAGCTGAGCCCGGTGCTCGCGATCTATGCCGCACGCGATTTCGAGGAAGCCGCCGCCACGGTCGAGCGCATCTATGCCTATGAAGGCGCCGGCCATTCGGTCGGCCTGCACAGCGCCGTGCCCGAACGCGCGCTCATGCTCGGCCTCACGCTGCCGGTGTCGCGCGTGATCGTCGACCAGGCGCACTGCATCGCCACCGGCGGCAGCTTCGACAACGGCCTGCCCTTCTCGCTGTCGATGGGCTGCGGCACCTGGGGCAAGAACAACTTCTCCGACAACATGAACTTCCGGCACTACCTGAACATCACGCGCGTGTCGCGGCCGATTCCGGAGAAGGTGCCGAGCGAGGACGAGATCTTCGGCGCCTTCTTCGCAGCGCACGGGGCGACATGAGGGACGTGGCTGCGTCCACGGTCCACGCGCTGGTCGAGCGGCAGGCGGCGCTGCGGCCGCATGCGGTGTATGCCCGATCGACCGAGAGCGAGCGCCAGGTCACCTACGGTGAACTCGCGCACGGCTGCCGCCGCATTGCCGCCGCGCTCCGGGCCCACGGCGCGCAGCCGGGCGACACGGTGTCGGTGGTGATGCCCAACGGGCTGCAGACGCTGCGCCTGTTGCTGGGCGCGATGCATGCCGGCTTTTGCGTGAACCCGGTCAACCTGCTCTCGCAGCCGGAACAAATGCGCTACGTGCTCTCGCACGCCGACTGCCGCCTGGTCTGCGTGGCGCCCGAGTGGGAAGCGCGCGTGCGCGGCATCGTTCAGTCCTTCGACCGCCCCGTGACGCTGATCGTGGTCGACCCCGACGCCGAGGCGCTGCCGGGCGAAACGGATGCACTGCGGGATGCAGCGCCACCCCCGCCTTCACCCGACGCCGTCGCCTTGCTGATGTACACCTCCGGCACCACCGGCATGCCCAAGGGCGTGATGCTGACGCAGCGCAACCTCGCGGCCAATGCGCATGCCATCGGCACCGAGCATGCGCTGCAGCCGGCGGACCGGGTGCTCGCGGTGCTGCCGCTCTATCACATCAACGCCTTCGTCGTGACCATGCTGGCGCCGCTCGCGCACGGCGGCAGCCTCGCGATGCCGCCGAAATTCTCGGCCGGCCGCTTCTGGGCGCAGGCCGCGCAGACGCAGTGCAGCTGGATCAACGTGGTGCCCACCATGATCTCGTACCTGCTCGAAGGCCCGAAGCCGCCGCGCGCGCAGACGCTGGCCATCCGCTTCTGCCGCTCGGCCTCGGCCGCGCTGCCGCCCGAGCACCACCGCGCCTTCGAGCAGATGTTCGGCATCGGCATCGTCGAGACCATGGGCCTCACCGAGACTGCCGCGCCCTCGTTCTCCAACCCCATGGACCCGGCCGCGCGCAAGCTCGGCGCGGTGGGCCGCGCCTCGGGCTGCATGGCGGGCGTGGTGGATGCAACACTGGCGGCGGTGCCCAGCGGCACGACCGGCGAGATCGTGATCCGCGGGCCGAACGTGATGCTCGGCTACTACAAGAACGAGGAAGCGACCCGCGCCAGCTTCACGCCCGACGGCTGGCTGCGCACCGGCGACCTCGGCCACCGCGACGAAGACGGCTTCTTCTTCGTCACCGGCCGCATCAAGGAGCTGATCATCAAGGGCGGCGAGAACATCGCGCCGCGCGAGATCGACGAGGCGCTGCTGCAGCACCCCGCGGTGCTCGAAGCCGCGGCGGTGGGCGTGCCCGACCGCCACTACGGCCAGGAGATCGGCGTGTGCATCGTGTTGCGCGAAGGCTGCAGCTGCACCGAAGAAGAGCTGCACGCCTTCAGCGTCACCGTGCTCGGCCGCTATAAAGCGCCCGGCCACTACCGCTTCGTCGCCGACCTGCCGCGCGGGCCTTCCGGAAAGGTGCAGCGCCTGAAGCTGCTGCCGCTGTTCGAGGTGTGACGGCGGGCTATGCTCCCCGCTGACATGCCGACCTCCATCGCCATCCCTTCTTCGCCGTGGAAGACTGYGGCCACCGGTGCCTGGGTCTTCCTGCTTGCGGCCGCAGGCAACGCAGCGGCCGCAGCAGGTTGCCTCGACACAGCCGCGCAGATTCCGTCGCCGCCCCACGCACTCGCCATGGCGGCCTTCGCGCGGCAGGAGCACCAGGCCTTCGGCGCCCAGACCATGGACGCCGAAGGCCGCCTCACCAGCGCCGGCGACTGGGAGGCCGAAGACGTCCGCCGCTCGGCGCTGGACCTCGCACCGTGGCAACGGGTGCTCGGCTACTGGCAGGCGACCGGCGTGCGGCTGCGCGGCACCGATCCCGACCGGGTGGCCGCCCCGTCCGAACCGCCTTCCATCGACACCGCCTTGCGCCGCGTCGCGGTGATCGACGCACCGTGGTCCGCGGCCTTCATCAGCTGGCTCGCGCGGCAGGCAGGGCTCGGCCCGGACGAGTTCGTTTTCTCGGAGGCGCATGCCGACTACGCAGGCGCCGCATGGCGCGCAGGGCTCGACGAGGCCGCAGGCCTGGCAACGCGCTACGCCCTGCGCGCCTGCGACCTGACCCGCACGCCGCCGCGCGTCGGCGATCTCGCCTGCCAGGCACGCGATGCCGGTGCCGGGCTCGACAGCTTCGACAAGATCGGCGAGGTGCTGGCCCGGCGCCCCACCGGCGGCGAGCCGCTGCCGATGCATTGCGATGTGGTCGTGGCCGTCGATGCCACGGGCTTCGACGCCGTGGGCGGCAACGTGGTCCAGTCGGTCACCTCGCGCCGCCTGGCTTTCGCGCCCGGCACGAAGCTGCTGGACCCGAGCTACCTGCCCGAGGGCTGCACCGCCGGTGCGGCCGGATGCATCGACCGCCACATGAGCCGGCAGCCCTGGTCGCTGCTGCTGCAGTGGCGTTGAGGGGTGGGCCCCGCCTACCGGTAGAACGCCTCGACCCTGCCCTTCAGCTTGAGCAGCAGCGGGTAGCCCTTGCGGTCCACCGCCTTGCCCGCGGGCACCTTGATCCAGCCTTCGCTGATGCAGTACTCCTCCACGTCGAACCGCTCCTTGTCGTTGAATCGGATGCCGATGTCGTGCTCGAAGATGGCGGCCACATGGTGCGGGCTGCGCGCATCGGTGGACAGGCGGTCGGGAAGGGGCGGACGGGGTGTGGCTTCGGTCATGGGTCGCGGTTTATTCGAAATCGACCCGAATGATAGGACCTCGGCCTAACGCCGCTTCTTCCAGGCCTTGGCAGCGGGCTTCGGTGCGAAGCCCAGGGCGGCGCGCGCCAGTGCGTCGGCCTCCGCGTTGCGATGGCGCGGAATCCATTGCACGCTCGCCTCCTCGAACGTACCGAGCAAGGCACGGGCATCGTCGAACAGCGGGGCCAGGCGTGCGATCGGCCGGGCATCGGCCGCGCTGAGCTGCTCGACCAGGATGCTGTTGTCGCTGTATGCGAGGACGGACGTCGCGCCCCGGGCCCGCAGTGCCTCGAGGGCCAGGGTCAGCGCCCGCAGTTCGGCTTCGTTGTTGCAGCCCGTGGTGTGCGTGGCCTGCGAGAGCGTGTGGCGGGTGCCGTCGGGCTGCGTGATGACGGCGCCGATGCCCATGCGCCCCGGGTTCGGCATGGCGCTGCCGTCGCAGTAGACGGTCCAGGGGCGAAGGCGCTCGGGCGCGGGAAGATTCATGGGTGGGTGCGTTTCGCGGCTGGCGAGCCAGCCGGCCGGCCGCGCCGGCGTTCAGCAGTTGCTGCGCTTGATGCCCGCGAGGTTCTGGCAGGGCCGCTGGCCCGGTGGCGGCCCCGGGTCGCGCAGCTGCTGCGGCGGCTGGCGATAGGCCGGGCGGCGGGGACCGTCGTAGTACGGGTCCGGTCCGAGGATGTAGACCGGGGGATCGGCGGCGGGCTGCTCGACGATCGGGTTGCGCGGAATGATCGCCAGACCTGGCGGCGCGGCCGTCGGCGGCGGTGCGTAGGCCGACGGGCCCGACGCCTCGGGCTGCGAGCGCGGCATCGGCACCGGTGGCGGCGGCGACTCGTCGATCGGCACCTGGCGCGACACCCGGCTGCCCGGCGGACAACGACCGTCGGTGTACGAGATCTTCCCGCTGGCATCGGTGCAGCGCACCACATCCGCCTGCGCAGCCAGGGCGACGAAAAAGAGCGGAATGAAGAAGGCCGGTGCGCGCATGGAGGGGTTCTAACAGATTGCGTCCCGAAGCCCAATCCGGCCGGCGCTATCGTATCGTTGCGAGTGTGCCGATTCCCTGTCCCACCGCCTGCCATGCCCCTGCCATTCCCTCCAAGACTGCCACGCGCGCGCCTGCCGTGCCGCGCGCCATGACGTCCCCGATGGACAGGATCGCCGTTGCCGACTTGCCGCGCAGCGCGAGTTCCCCGCTCTTCGCCCGCCTGCGCCCCGCGCTGGGCCAGGTGAACCTGCGCGCCCCGCTCCCGCGCGAAGCCGCGCGCTGGCACACCCACACCATCGGCGGCAGGCAGCGGCGCTTTGCGCAACCCGTCACTTTCACGCCGTACGCGGCGGTGCAGCCCTGCTCGGCGCGCTGCAGCTTCTGCTCGGAGAACCTGCGCAAGGCCGATGGCGGAACGCCGGCGTCCCGGCTGCGGCCGGCGCCCACCTACTTCGACGGCCTGTCCCGCGCGCTGCGGGCATTGCGCGGCGTGCCGCTCTCGTGGTCGCTCTCGGGCCTCGAAACGAGCGACGACGCCGACTGGATGCTTCAGCTGCTCGGCACGCTGGCCGCCGGCGAAGGCGACGGCCCGGTCGTCGAAGACCGCGTGCTCTACACCAACGGCGCCGGCTTCGCGGCGCCGCGAGGCGAGGTGCTGCGGCGCGCGCTGCAGGACTTCGGCCTGAGCTGGCTGGAGCTGTCCCGCCACCACCATGAAGGCACGGTCAACCAGGCCATCATGCGGTTCCGGCCCGGGGTGGCGATCGGCGACCAGGCCGTGTTCGAACGCACCGCGCGGCAGCTGGCCGATGCCGTTGCGCTGCGCCTCGTGTGCATCCTGCAGCGCAGCGGCGTCGCGCAGCCGCAGGATGTGGCGGCGTACCTCGCGTGGGCACGGCGCTGCGGCGCCGGCACCGTCGTCTTCCGGGAGTTCTCGCGGCTCGACGACGGCTACCGGGACAACGCCACCGCGCGCTACCTGGGCGCGGAACGGGTGTCGATGGACGACCTGCTGGCGGCCTGCCTCGACGATCCGGCCCTCTCGCGCGAATGGACGATCGAGAGCCTCACCGAGGGCTACTACTTCTGGAACCTGCGCTTGCGCACCGCGAGCGGGCTGGCCGTCGTCTTCGAAAGCGCCGACTACGGCGCCATGCACGAACGCCACGCGACCGGGGACATCTACAAGCTGGTCTACTTTCCCGACGGCCAGCTGTGCGCCGGCTGGGAGCCCGGGCGCGACGTGCTGCTCGACACCCGCATCGGACAGGCGAAAAGCCCATGACCGGCCACAGCTGGCTGATGCTCGACCACGAGTCGCCGCACCACAGGCTGCCGGAAGACCTGCGCGCACGCGACCCGCTGGGCGGGCGCGATTGCGGATGGGTCGAGCAGATGCTGCCCTTCGTGCGCCGGTTCTCCCGGCAAGGCGACACGGTCTTCGATCCGTTCGCGGGCTTCGGCACGACCCTGCTGGCAGCGCGGCTGGAAGACCGGCTGGCGTCGGGCTGCGAGATCGACGCGGGGCGGATCGATCTCATCCGCGAGCGGCTGGCGCGCCATGGCCTCGCGCACGGCACGACACTCCTGCACGGCTCGTGCGACACGCTCGACGCCGCCGCGCTGCCGCCCTTCGACCTCTGCCTGACCAACGTGCCCTACTTCGGTTGCCGATGGACAGGCGCCGCCGCGGCCTCCCAGCTCTACGACAGCCAGAGCTATGCGCAGCACCTGGAGGGGCTGCGCAACGTGTTCCATCGCGTGCGCGCGGGGCTGCGCGAAGGCGGTGCCTGCATCGCGATGGCACAGAACATCCGCCTCGGCGAACGCGTGCTGCCGCTGGCCTTCGACCTCGCACGCATCCTGGGCTCGCTCTTCACCATGGAAGAGGAGCGCGTGCTGGTCTATCCGCACGACAGCGAAGACAGCGGCCCTGGCGACACGTCCGCGATGCGAACGGACCGGCGCCACGAATACGCGCTGGTCTTCCGCAAGCAGCGCGAGCGCATCGAACTGCAAGGTACCGCCGACCTGCTCGATGCCCTGCGCACGCAGGGGCATGCCTTCACATTGATCGGCAGTTTCGCGCGATGGCTGCGCGACCCGCAAGGCACGCCGCCCGCGGATGCGGACATCCGTGTCGACGCCGACCCGCAGCGCCTCGATGCCCTGCTGCATGGGTTGCGTGAACGGGGCTTCGCGTTGACGAGCTGGGGAGAGCCCGTGGCGCTGCCCCTTCACTTCGACAGCTACCGCGGGCGCTACTACTTCCGCGCCGACCGGATCGACAGCAGCGGCGCTCTGGTGAGGCTGGACATCTGCTACGAGCTGCGCTGAAATGGAACCGGGTTTCGGTTCGATTTCGGCCGGGGCTTTGGGGATGCGGGTCACCGTGGGCGTGATCGTTCAGAGCACTGGTTGATCGGCCGCGAACCAGCAGCGTGCCCTCGTGCACAGGGCACCGGGTGCTCCCCGCAGCGAAATAAAGGAGGAGCGAAGCGGGGGACATTCGCGGAGGGGAGCACCCGGTGGCCTGTGCACGCACCCCGAATGCAGCGCGCCGCACAAAGCCTGCCGGATGCCCCTACCGGCCGCTCCCCCAACCCCGAAGCTGGAACAATGCGCCCATCCATGGACGGCCTCGATCTCATCAAAACATTCCGCGAAGTCGCGTTCCGGCGCAGCTTCTCTCGTGCAGCCGATTCGCTGGGCATGTCCAAAGCCACGGTCAGCCGCTATGTGGCCGAGCTGGAAACCCGCAGCGGCGTGCGCCTGCTCAACCGCTCGACCCGCTCCCTGAGCCTGACGGACGCCGGCCAGGTGCTGCTCGACCGCAGCACCGAGCTGGTGACGATGGCCGAGAACACGCTGAACGACCTGCAGGGCCACGGCGCCCACCCGCGCGGCCGCCTGCGCATGAGCGCGCCGAACGGTCTGATCGCCGGCTGGCTGTCGGACGTGATCGCCGCGTTCATCAAGTTATATCCCGATGTGTACGTGAGCCTGGTGTTCACCAACCACGCCATCGACCTGATCGAGGAAGGCATCGACATCCATCTGACGGGCGGCCGCATTGACGACATGAACCTGATCGTGCGCCGGCTGGTGAAGTTCGACATGGTGGTCTGCGCCACGCCGGCCTACTGGGCCCAGCGCGGCATTCCGCAGGTGCCCGACGACATGGCCCGGCACGACGTGCTGAGCTATTCGGCGGCGCCCACCACGCACCTGTCGTTCGAGATCGATGGCAAGCCGCACGAGGTGCCGGTGCACAGCCGCATGGAAGCCAACGACGCGGTGGCGCTCATCGAGCTGGCGTTGCGCAGCGTAGGCGCGGTGTACGTGCCCGAGCCGCTGGCGCAGGCGCACCTGGAGCGCGGCGCGCTGGTGCCGGTGCTGCGCGAGTACATGCCGCGCGACCACGACCACTGGCTGTACGCCGCCTACTCGCAGCGCCGCCACAACAGCGCGGCCATGCGCGCGATGCTCGACTTTCTGGAGCAGTCGATGGGCTCCGACGGCGAGAACCCGGTGCTGCCGCCGCTGCCGGCGCTGTCCCCGGTTTCTCCTCATCCACCGACAGCGTCGCTGCCTCCTACATGCGCCCTTTCCATGGCACAAGGCGTCGCTCGAGCCAGCGCATCAGCAGGTCGAACAGATAAGCCACCACGCCAATCACGATGATGCCCATGATGACGATGTCGGTGCGCAGGAAGTTCGACGCGTTCAGCACCATCTGACCCAGGCCCATGTTGGCCGCCACCATCTCGGCGGCCACCAGCGTGGTCCAGCCGAAGCCGATGGCGATGCGCATGCCCACCAGGATGTCGGGCAGCGCCGACGGCAGGATGACGTGGCGGATCACCTGCATGTAGCTCGCGCCCATCGAGTACGCCGCATTGATCTGCTCCTGCGAGGCGCTGCGCATGCCCGAGCGCGCGGCCAGCGCCAGCGGCGCGAAGCAGCTCAGGAAGATCAGCAGCACCTTCGGCAGCTCGTCGATGCCGAACCAGATGATGATCAGCGGCAGGTAGGCCAGCGGCGGCAGCGGCCGGTAGAACTCCAGCGGCGGATCGAAGATGCCGCGCCAGAAGCGGCTCATGCCCATCGCGATGCCCACCGGAATGGCCGTGGCGCAGGCCAGGAAGAAGGCCGAGAACACGCGGAACATGCTCGCCAGGAAGTGTTGCCACAGCGGCTTGTCGTTGGCCYGGCCCGTGAGGTATTCGTAGAACTGCTGGAACACCGCCTGCGGCGTCGGCAGGAACAGCGGCTTGACCCAGCCCATGTTGGTGACGATGAACCACAGTGCGACCAGCGCCGCCACGGTGACCACGCTGATGGTCACGCTCGAGCCCTCGCCCGGCACCTTGAAGGCGCTGGTCTTGAGCTTGGCACCGGGCGCGGGAGGCGGCGGCGCAGCGGGCTTGGAGGGTGGCGTCATGGCGGCGGCAGCAACAGGCGACGCAATCGTGACCTCAGGCATGGGCAGCCTCGCGATGATGAACGATGGAGAGAACCTCTTCGCGCATGCGGATGAATTCGGGTTCCGATTTCACCTTGCGCGAATCGCCGTGCGCAAGGTACTGGCGCGAGAACGGCACGTCGTCGTAGACGTGCGAGATGCGCCCGGGGCTCGGGCTCATCACGATCAGCCGCGTGGCGAGGAACAGCGCCTCTTCCACCGAGTGGGTGATGAAGAACACCATCTTGTTCGACTGGGACCAGGCCTTGAGCAGGATCTCCTGCACCTGCTCGCGCGTGAACGCATCGAGCGCGCCCATCGGCTCGTCCATCAGCAGCACGGCCGGGTCGCTGGCCAGTGCGCGCGCAATGCCCACCCGCTGCTGCATGCCACCCGAGAGCTCGTACACCGCGCGGTCCGCATACTGCTGCAGGCCGACCAGTGCCAGCTTGTCTTCGGCAATGCGGTCGCGCTCGGCCTTGCCCGTGCCGGCGAGGCGCAGGCCCAGCGCCACGTTGTCGCGCACGTCGAGCCAGGGCATCAGCGCATGCTTCTGGAACACCACGCCGCGGTCCGCACCGGGGCCGATCACGGGCTTTCCGTCGAGCAGGATCTCGCCGGTCGAGGGCGGCAGGAAGCCCGCGATGCTGTTGAGCAGCGTGGTCTTGCCGCACCCCGAGGCGCCGAGCGCGACGACGAAGTCGCCGTCGTGCATCGTGAGGTTGACGGGGGCCAGCGCCTGCAGCGTGCCGCCCTTGACCGCGTAGTTGACCGTGAGGTCGCGGATGTCGAGTGTGGGCATCTCAGTTCTCCATTGCGTGTCGTGTTCTTGACGCTGTTGTTCGGGGCGCGTGCCCAGGACACCGGGTGCTCCCCTCCGCGAATGTCCCCCGCTTCGCTCCTCCTTTATTTCGCTGCGGGGAGCACCCGGTGCCCTGTGCACGAGGGCACGCCGCTGGTTTGCGGCCGATCAACAAGTGCTCTGAGCGCTCACGCCGATGGTGTGCTCTGCGCAGCGAAATAAAGGAGGAGGCATGCGGCCCTAGGCCGCGCCGGGGGACATTCGCGGAGCAGAGCACACCGTCGGCGTGAGCGCGCCCCGAACAGCAGCGCCCCAAACGAAGCACCAAACGCCCCACCTACTTGCCCATCGCCTTGTCCACGTAGACAGTAGTCACGAACGCGCCGTAGTCGGGCTTCACCTCCTGCACCCGCCCCTGCTCCTTGAGGAACGCCGCCGTGCCCGCCATCGCCTTGGCCGCGCCGCCGCCCAGCCACGCCGGCGAGACCTGCTCGGCCATCGTCGGAAAGGTGTAGAGCGCCATGGCCGCGCCCACGTCCTTCGGGTCGGCTTTCGTCCACTTCGCCATCGCCTTGGTCTGCGGCGAATCGGGCGTCCAGCTCTTGCCGGTGGCCTTGTATTCCTCGTTGGCACGGTTGAGCGCCTTCACGAAGGCGATCATGAAAGGCTCGTTGGCCGCAGCCCACTTGGCATTGACCACGATGCCCTCGAAGGTGGGCGCGCCGCGCTTGCCGATGCTGCCCGAGGTGGCGATGGTCTTGCCGGTGCCCTTGATCTTCGACAGCACCGGGTCCCAGATGAAGGTGGCGTCGATGTCGCCGCGCTCCCAGGCGGCCGCGATCTCGGGCGGGCGCATGTTCATCACGTTGACGCTCTTGGGGTCCACGCCGTCCATCTTCATGCCGGCCATGAGCTGGTAGTGCGCGGTGGAGACGAAAGGCGTGGCGACCTTCTTGCCGGCCAGGTCCTTCATGCTGTTGATGCCCGACGCGTTGCGCGCGATGAGTGCTTCGGCATTCGCGATGTCGGCGGAGATCCAGAAGAGCTTGATGTCCTGGCCCTGGCTGGCCGCAGCCGTGAGCGGGCTGGAGCCGGTTTCACCCATCTGCACGTCGCCCGAAGCCATTGCGCGGATGACGTCGCCGCCGCCGGCGAACATGCGCCAGTTGATCTTGTAGCCCGTGGCCTTTTCGACCTCGCCCGATTCCATCACGAGGCGCAGGGGGACCAGCATGTCCTGGTGGGCGAAAGTGAGTTCCTTGGTTTGCGCGAAGGCGGCGTTGCCCAGCGTGGTGAGTGCTGCAGCCAGCACGGCGAGTTGGAGGGGGAGACGGCGGGACATGGTCATCGGGTTTCTCCAGTGGATGAATCTCGCAGCGACTTTGCACGCATCGCCTCCAGCCAGGAAGTACCAGCGCCGATGCGGGCATGGAGCCAGCGTGTCCGTGAATACCCTTGTTCTGGTGCGCCGGGCACGAGAGCGGTGCGTTTTCCCCAGAGACTCAGTGAGTCCGGCCGCCCGCCGGCCGCGCCTCGCCGCGCGCCAGCGCAAGCTCCTCCACGGCCATCCCCAAGGCCCGGATCCCCGCGGGAATCTGCGAAGCCGCAATGGAAGAAAGCCGCAGCCGAAAGAAGGGACACGGATAAGGCGGCTTCGCGAAGAACACATCGCCAGCCTCGATCAGGACCCCGTGATGGCGCGCCATCAACGACAGCTCGGTGGCATCCACCCACGTAGGTGCCTGCACCCATATGGAAGCCCCGCCCGACGGCAGCCGGAACTCGAAATCGGGCAGGTGATCCCGCAGCGCCTGCGCCGCGATCGCCAGCCGCTCCTGCATCGCATGGTTCACCCGCCGCGCATGCGACTCGTGGTGCCCCAGCGAAAGAAACAATGCATAGGCGTGCTGCAGGAAAGCGCTCGGATGCCGCACCATCGCATGCCGGATGACGCGCAGCTCCTTGATGAGCGCGCGGGGCGCCACGATGAAGCCGAGGCGCAGCGCAGGCGAAAGGCTCTTCGACACGGAGCCCACGTAGATCACCCGCCCCGTCTTGTCCAGGCTCTTGAGCGCAGGCATTGGCGTACCTTCGTACAAGTTCTCGGCCTCGTAGTCGTCCTCGATGATCACGAAATCCTGCAGTTCGGCCTTGCGCAGCAGCCATTGCCGCCGCTCCAGGCTGAGCGTCGCAGTGGTCGGACTCTGGTGCGACGGCGTGACGAACAGGTAGTCGGCCGCCGGCAGCGCATCGACCACCAGCCCGTCCTCATCGACATCCACCTCCACCCATTTCGGCTGCCGCAGCGAAAAGCTGTTGCGCGCATGCGGGTGCCCCGGCTCCTCCAGCCCGACCCGGGTCTGCGCGTCGAACAATGCCTCGGCCAGCAGGTAGTACGCATGCTGGGCGCCCATCGTCACGAGGATCTCCTCCTTGAGCGCAAACACCCCGCGCCTGGGCAGCAACCGCGTGCGGATCTGCTCGATCAGGTCGGGCACGTCGTCCGTCTCGAAGTCCGGCGTCCAGTGCGGCAACTGCGAGCGCGCCAGGCTGCGCGCGCAGCACTCGCGGAAATCCTCGGTGGGAAAAAGCTGCGGATCGTAATTGCCGTAGACGAAAGGATACGGATAGTCGCGCCACCGGTCCGGCTTCGACAGCGTGGGCTTGTCGACCAGCGAGCGCAGCACGCGCCCCGACCAGTCCGGCGGCTGGCTCGCCTGTCCGCTGCGCCCCACCAGCGGCTCCGCATGCGCGGCAGAGAGCGGACGCGCGTTGTGCGCCACGAACACGCCGCTGCGCGGGCGCGCCTCCAGAAACCCTTCGTCGATCAGCTGCAGGTACGCCGAGGTGACGGTGTTGCGGCTCAGGCCCAGCAATGCCGCAAGCTCGCGCGACGATGGCAGCGGCGCGCCGGGCGCCAGGTGTTCTTCGAGGATCGCCTGCACCACCGCAGACCGCAGGCGGGCCTGCAGCGGCAGCGCCGGCTGGTCGGGCAGCGCGAAGAGCTGCGCCCATTGGGTGGCTCGCGGATTCGGGGGCATGGTGCGCCGCAGTTTAGGACAGCGCTCGCGATCCGTGGCATTCTGGCTCGGTCGAATCCCCGCAACTGGCCCTATCGCGCCGGCATCCGGCTGCCTACCCTTGCCGTATTCATTTCCGGAGTTCCCGCGTGACCGCCCAGCAGCCTTCCCCTTCAGTGACCACCGCCACCCTCGCCGCCTTCGGCGACGCCTGGAACCGCCACGACATCGACGCCCTCATGAGTTTCATGACGCCCGACTGCGTCTTCCAGACCGCCGCCGGCCCCGACGCCTGCGGCACCCGCCATGTCGGCACCGAGGCCGTGCGCAAGGCCTTCGCATCGGCCTGGCAGGCCGTGCCCGATGCGCAGTGGGTCAATGGCCGGCACTTCGTGCAGGGCGACTTCGGCACCTCGCAATGGACCTTCACCGGCACCGCCGCCGACGGCAGCCGCATCGAGACCGACGGCATCGACGTCTTCACCTTCAGGGACGGCAAGATCCACCTGAAGAACGTGTTCCGCAAGGCCCGACCCAACCTGCCCGCAGCGACGTAGCAAACGCACGGACTTCCTTCTTACTGGAGCCCTCATGACCATGCCAGCAGGGACCGCCCGATTGATCGCCGCCAGCGCCGCCACCATCGACGGCGCCGCCTCCATGCAACCGCCGCAAGCGCCGTTTCGCCCCTACGACCCCCAATACGACCCGCTGCTCGCGGCCGACCCCGGCGCCGGCCGCGCCTACGCGCCCACCTGGTGGGTGGCGAGCGCCGGCCCGCCGCCCGAGGACGACGGGCCGCTCTTGCGCGACATCGATGTGGACGTGGCCATCATCGGCTCGGGCGCAACCGGCATGTCGACCGCGCTGTACCTCGCGCAGGAGCACGGCATCCAGGCCACGGTGCTCGAAGCCAACCAGGCCGCCTGGGGCTGCTCCAGCCGCAGCGGCGGCCAGGGCCAGAACGCGAGCGGCCGGCTCAAGCGCTCGCAGTGGATCGAGCGCTGGGGCCTCGACACCGCGAAGAAGCTCGATGCCGAGATCCGCAGCGGCTTCGAGAACTTCCGCCACCTGACGATGCTGATCGACTGCGACGCCTATGACGGCGGCCACCTCTACCTCGCCCACCGCCCCGAAAAACTCGCGGGCCTCGAAGCCGAAGCCCGCCTGATGCGCGAGACCTTCGGCTACGCCACCCGCATGATGAGCGCCGAGGAAGTGCGGCGCGACTACTGCGACGAACGCGAAACCCGGGGCGCGATGTTCGAGGCCGAAGGCGTGGGCATCCATCCGCTCAAGTTCACCTTCGGCCTGATGCGCAGGGCCCGCGCGCTGGGCGTGACGGTTCACACCTCGAGCCCGGTGCAGGGCTGGTACACCATCGAAGGCGTCCATCACCTGCAGACACCGGCCGGCACGGTGCGCGCGCGCCGCGTGGCGGTGTGCACCGGCGGCTACACGGGGCAGGCGCTCAATCCGCTGCTGAAGAACAGGATCATGCCGATCCTCTCCAACTCGGTGGTGACGCGCCAGCTCAGCGATGCCGAGCTGGCCGCCACCAATTTCAAGTCGCACACCTTCCTGACCGACACGCGCACGCTGCGCTTCTATTATCGGCTGCTCAGGGGCAACCGGCTGCAGATCGGCAGCCGCAGCGCGGTGAGCGGTGCCGATGCCGAACATCCGGTGCACCTGAAGCTGCTGACCGATGCGATCGCGCGCAAGTTCCCGCCGCTGACCGACATCCGCATCGACTACTCGTGGTGGGGCTGGGTCGACATGAGCCACGACATGATGCCGCGCATCACGCAGCCCGATGCGGGCAAGAAGATCTGGTACGCGGTGGGCTACGGCGGCAACGGCGTGTCGTTTTCCACCTGGGCCGGCAAGCGGCTGGCCGAACGCGTGGCGGGAAAGGACACCGGCAAGGACGTGTTCGAACTGCCGATCTACCGCTCGCCGCTGCCCTTCCCCAATGTGGGGGGACTGGTCGAGTCGCGCGCGTTCGCGCCGTTCCGCCGCATCGGCCAGCGCATGCTCTACAAGTGGTACTGGCTGCGGGACGAGAAATAGCCGGTCACGAGAAGTACTTCGTGAGGGCCATCAGGAGGCGGTTCTTTCCCGTGTTCTGAAAGGCGGCGCACAGCCATCGGCCTTCGCGCCGGACCATGGTGAAGGTCTGCACCTTGTTGCGGGACACCGCATTGCCCTTGCCGACGCCGCCCTCGGTCAGCACGACGGCCGCGTCGTCGCCGAGCCGCTGCACCTCCAGCACCTCGATCGCCATGCGGCTGCCCTTCTGCCATCGCGCGAAGACCTCTTCGTGCGCGCGTTCGATGGCCGCACGGCCGATGTAGCACAGGCCGATATAGATGACGTAGCTCGCGCTCTCGGTGAACTGCGCGGCGTAGGCCTTGGCATCGCCCACATCCCAGGCGGCTTTCATCGCGTACAGCGTCTGCTCGATGGAGGATTCCGAATCTGTGCTCATGCATTTGCTCCGTGCGATATGGCTGCATGCTAGCATTAGCTGCATACGTGCAGGTAATTTCAGGTAACGCGACAGACTCAGCAAGATCCGAGATGACCCCACCCAAACAGCTGAGCAACTCGTACCGCCGCTATCTCGCCGAGATCGTCCTGTTCCACCTGGCCGCCGCCGAAGACCTGGGCCTGACGGTCACCGACTACCAGGCCTGCAACATCCTGGAGATGGAAGGCGCGCTGACCAGCGGCGAGCTGGGCCAGCGCCTGGGGCTGACCACCGGCGCCGCCACACGCGCCATCGATCGACTGGTCGACGCCGGCTACGCGCGCAGAACCGTCGACCCCTCGGACAGGCGGCGCGTGGTGGTGGAACACACGGACTTGCTGCCGAAAAACCTGGAAGGCCTGCTCGCGCACGTCAGGGCGCCGATCGCCAAGGTCGTCGAGCAGATGAGCCCCGAGCAGCTGTCCGGGCTGCAGCTGTACCTGGAGGGTGCGACGGCAGCGTATGCGGATGCGCTGGCGCAACTGGGCAAGGACAGATGAAGCCGCAAGCGCCGATCATGTTGAAATCGGCCGTCCCACCAACGCCCTATCAGCAGACGCCATGAGTTCTTCTCTCCTCATCCGCCCACCGACGCCCGACGACTACGCAGGCTGGAAGCCGCTCTGGGACGGCTACAACGCCTTCTACGGACGCGAGGGCCCCACGGCGCTGACCGATGAGATCACGCGGGTCACGTGGCAGCGCTTCTTCGACGCCTACGAACCCGTGCATGCACTCGTCGCGGAGCGCGACGGCAAGCTCGTGGGGCTGACCCACTACCTGTTCCACCGCAGCACGACGCGCATCGAGCCGACCTGCTATTTGCAGGACCTGTTCACGCACTCGTCGCAGCGGGGCCAGGGCGTCGGAAGACAGCTGATCGAGGGCGTGTACGCGCACGTGCAGCGCGCGGGCGGCCACCGCGTGTACTGGCAGACGCATGCGACCAACACGGCCGGACGCACGCTCTACGACAAGGTGGCGACGCACGACGGCTTCATCGTGTACGGCACGCTGGTGTGAACTGCTACGTCGCGGCCTGAAGCGCCGCGGCCATTTTTTGATGGATCAGGTTCACGGCCTTCAGGGGCCTGAGCATCACCTTGAACTCGGTGATCTTTCCCGACTCGTTCCACTTGATCATGTCGACGCCGTTGACGGTGATGCCGTCCAGCTCGAGTTCGAATTCGAGAACCGCATCGCGCTCGCCCTTGAGCTCCCGAACATAGTGGAAGGTCTCGTTGAAGAAGACCTGGAACGCCGCGCCCAGGTACCTGGCCGTGATGCTTCTTCCGAGCTGAGGCTTGTGCACCACCGGCGAGTAGAAGACGGCGTCTTCGTCCAGCAGGGTGTTGAGCCCGTTCACGTCTCGTTCCTTGACCAGCCGATGCCAGGTAGCGAGGGTGTCGATCGACATCATGATTCTCCTCAAGCGGTGGTGCGGGAGAGTCTAGCGGCACCCGGGCCGATGATCGGTCAGTACCTGATCTTGACCCCGGCCTTCACGCCGTTGTTGTTCTTCCCATCCGAAGAAACGCCGCCCGTGAGCGACAGGTTGCCACCCGTGCTGGCGCCCAGCGAGTACGTGGGCCGCGGCATGGTGGTGTCGGTGCCGATGTAGGTACCGCTGCCATCGGGCCGCTCCACGCCGAAGGTCGCCCCCTTGGTGTAGGCCGAGTTTTCGGTGGAGTTGACGTTGGGCGCCAGGTAGACGGTGCCCTTCTCGCCGCTCTCGACGGGCACCTTCACGGGTTCGGCGATGGCGGTTGCGCACCACGCGGCCGCGCTCATGCACACAAGGATCAGTTTGCTCATGCCCTCCATGCTGCGGGCAGGAGGGCGCCGCACGTGTAGGACGGGAGGAATCGAGCCGGACAGCGACGGTCATGTTCCGGCAACGGCGGGATCGAAGGGTATTCTTTCGACCTCGCGCCGGAGAAGGCCGATCCGGAAATTTTCCGGAATCCTGAATCCTTTTGCTTTTCTTGCGCCTCTTGGAGAGGAGTAACAACCAGCCGAAAGGACTCACGATGTTTTATCTGAAACGCAACCTGCCCCACTGGGAGCGCGCCGCACGCGTCGTTCTCGCGATGTTCCTGGCCGGAGCGGCCTCGGCTTTTCTCGTGGGTGCGGCCGCCTGGGCCGGATGGCTGATCGCCGCGACCTTGGCGTTGACGGCCCTCGTCGGCTTCTGCCCGGCGTGCGCAATGATCGGACGCCGGTCGATCGGCGGGTGGCCCCATGCAAGACGCCCGCCTTCAACTCGTCGAGGCTGCGCGCAGCGGCAGGCCCGGAGCCGTTCTCGAACTCATGCAGGTCTGCCAGCCGGACGTCCGGCGCTTCGCACGCCGCACCTGCTCGACCAGCGAAGATGCGGAAGACGCCGTGCAGGAAGCGCTCTGGCGGCTCTATCGCCACATCGGTGCGTTGCGCACGGCGGCAACCTTCGCCACCTGGCTGTTCCGCATCGTCGAGCGGGAGTGCTACCGCCTGTTTCGGGGCCGGGCCGGCACCGAGGCACTCGATGACGTGCCTGAAACCGCTTTGCCCGAAGCCCAGGCCACGCCCGTCGACTTGCGGATGGACCTCTCGCGCGCCGTCGAAAGCCTGTCGCCGCCCTACCGCGAGGTGCTCATCCTGCGCGACGTCCACGAGCTGACGGCACCCGAAGTCGCTCTTCAGCTCGGCATCAGCGTCGAAGCGGTCAAGAGCCGTCTGCACCGGGCGCGGGGGCTGGTTCGCACGCAACTGCTGTCCAGCGGCTATTGGCTCAAGGACGGCTTGCCCGAGCCGGGCCACCCGGAGCGCTGAGCGCGGACGCGAGCCATGACCCACCATCAATCCCCAACCGACATGACCCACTATCAATCCCCGGCCGACATGGCCTACGCGCGGCAGATGATTGCGCTGGCGCCCGTCGAGGCCAAGGCCTTCCTCGGCTTCGATCACGCGGCCAAGCGCAGCGATGGCGAGATTCCTCCGAAGGTCCGGGAATGGATCGCGCTGGCTGTCGCGCTGACGACGCAATGTGCCTACTGCCTCGACGTCCATGCAAGCGCCGCCAGGAAACTCGGTACCACCCGGGAAGAGTTGGCCGAGATAGCGCTCATTGCGGCCGCCGTGCGCGCAGGGGCCACCGTTGGCCACGGCCTGCTGGCGCTGCGTCTGTTCGACGAAACACCGTCGGCCTGACCCAAGGGCGCATGCGTCAGCTCACGCGGCCTTCGTCTCGGGAAGGACGGCCGTCAACGCGAAGTCGATGAGATGAAGCCAGGTCGCTTCGAGGCCCATGATGTTGTAGTGGTCGGAGCCGGGCACGGTCTGCACGCTGACGGGCGTGGGCCAGGCGGCGATGAGCCTCTGTGAGCGCTCCGGCAGCACGACATCGTCGCGCTCGGCCAGCAGGACCTGGGTTTTCGCGGCGACCTCGCTGCAGTGCTCCAGGGAGTTGAACTGGTGCCGCAGCAACAGGGAAAGCGGAACGAGCGGAAAGCGCCTCTTTGCGACCTCCAGCATCGAGTCGTAGGGCGTGACCAGCTGCAGGCTCGCGAAGTCCTGCCGCGCCACGAGCTGAATGGCCACGCCCGTCCCCAGGCTTCGACCGACGACGTGCAGGCGCGCGTGCGGGAAGGCCCGGCGCAAGTGCTTGGCGAGCTGGCTCGCATCCTCCACCGAGGCGATCTCGGAGGGGTGCCCCTGCGAGTCGGCCACGCCCCGGTAGTTGATGGCGGCGAATCCGAAGCCTTCCGGAAGCCAGTGCAGCGTCTGCGCAGTGGCACGGACGTCTTCGCTTCGGCCTGCGAAATAGATGAACAGGTCCTGCACCGCGTCCTCGCCCTGGGGGTGATAGACATACCCGCGGACCATCCCGCCGGGCACCGTGTGCGAGTACGTGGAAAAGTCCTCGGACAAATGAACGACGGGATGCTTTCGGGCATTGAACAGGATGTGTCCCTGGCGTGTTGCCAGGAGGGTCCAGTACGCCGCGAGGCCGCCGATGGCAGCGGCCGACGCCGAGAGTGCGATGCGGGAGACTTTGGATGACAAGGTGGGCTCCGGAGAGAAGGGTCAGGCTGTACAGCCCCTAGTTTCGCTTCGTTCCAGAAAGCGGGCGCTTCCGGAGCGGGTTTGCCGGCGGCTGCGGAGCCTTCTTGCTTCGCGCGCCGATGGCGCCAGACCCGGCGGCCTGCAGGATGCGAAGGAAGGTGGGGCATTCCATATGGCTCGGGGCCGGGCAGACGGCGGCGTGCCGCAGGCCGTCGCGCATGGCGCTCAGCTTGCGAATGGTCCTGTCGAGTTCGTCCGCCCTGGCCGCGAGCATCTGCCGGTCGATGCGCGGTTGCCCCTCCGGCGAAAACATGAGCCCGATCTCGTCGAGCGAGAAGCCGGCGGCGCGCCCCACCGCGATCAGCGCCAGCCGCTCCAGCACGCCGGGGGCGAACAGGCGGCGCAGCCCTCGCCGCCCGGTCGAGGCGATCAGCCCTTTTTCGTCATAGAACCGCAGCGTCGAGGCAGGAATGCCGGATCGCTGCGCCACCTCGGCGATGTCCAGATGAATCACCTCTTGACCTCAAGTCGACTTGAAGTCGCACAGTCTAGCTCCCGCCTCTCGAGGGCATGCAAGGAAAGGAAAACCATCATGGATGTCACGCCCCAGGCCGGCAACGAGCAGGCAGCGCTCTGGAACGGCCGCGCCGGACGCGCGTGGGTCGACGCACAGGAGGTGCTCGACCAGATGTTCAAGCCGTTCGAGGAGCAGCTCGCCGAGGCGGTCCGCGCCGGCTCCGGGCACCGGGTGCTCGACGTCGGCTGCGGTACGGGCAGCACGACGCTCGCCGTTGCGCGGCGGTGCGGCGCGGAGGGCCACTGCGTCGGCGTCGACATTTCGGATCCGATGATCGCCGCCGCCCGGGCACGCGCCAAACGGGAAGAAGGCGTGCCGGCCAGCTTCGTCCGCGCCGACGTGCAGGCCCACGCCTTCGAGCCCGCGAGCTTCGACTTCATCGTTTCGCGCTTCGGCGTCATGTTCTTCGACAACCCGGTCCTGGCCTTCGCGAACCTGCGGCGCGCCGCAAGAGACGGCGCCGCGCTCCGCGTCATCGCCTGGCGCGGCGCCGCGGAAAACCCGTTCATGACGACGGCCGAGCGCGCCGCGGCGCCGCTGCTGCCGGACATGCCCGCCCGCCAGCCGGGCGCGCCGGGACAGTTTGCCTTCGCAGACCGGCATCGGGTCTGCGCCATCCTGGAGGAGAGCGGCTGGGCCGACATCGACATCCAGCCGATCGACGTGGACTGCACGCTGCCCGAGAAGGAACTGCTCGGCTACCTCGGCCGGCTCGGCCCTGTCGGCCTGATTCTCCAGGAGGCGGACGCGCGCACGCGCATGCAGGTCATCGACACTGTCCGCGCCGCCTTCGATCCGTATGTGCACGGCCCCGAGGTCCGCTTCACCGCGGCCTGCTGGCTGATCGGCGCCCGGGCGCCGATACGGCATACTCCTTCCCCCCAAACTCTCGCCAGAAGCCCCCAGAATGGACAAGGAAGTCGACCCCCGCGTACTCGCCGTCATCGATGAGATGCGGCTGTCAGGACCACGCCTCACGCCGGTCGAAATCGTCGCCAAGATGGGTGTGTTCGACGCGCGGGACAAGCCATTCGAGCACGCCTGGCTCGCGACAGGCGACAACGTCATTGCCACCATCTGGGCCGAGTACGTGAGCGTCGGTGCCGGCGGACGCTGGTTCTGCCTCGAGTCGCTGGATACGCAGCACCGCGCAGGCGGCGGCGCGCGCAGCCCCCACCAGGTTCAGCGTGCCAAGGACCGCCTTGCATTGCTCAAGCGGACGGTCGACGCAGGCCAGGGCTTTCGGGCCGTTCTGCAGACCAACCGGGTCCTCATCGCCGAACTGGAGAGCAACAAGGGCGCGAAGGTGTCCACGCGGGTGCGCGACGAAAACGAATGGCACGTCGCAACCTGGGAGCCCGAACAGAAGCTCGCGGTCCTGGTCCGCGGCCCACGCGGCTGGGTTCCCGACGAAGCAGACATGCAGGCAGCCCGGGCGCGAGGCGGTGTTCCGGATGTGAGCGAGCCGGCCGCCGCGGTTGTGGCGGGCGCCTCGCGAGAAGAGGTCCAGGCCGCCGCGATGGGCTACGTGATGCGTCACTTCAAGGGCTACGGCTACAACGCCGAGGATGTGACCGGCCAGAACCTCGGCTACGACATCGAGGTGTCGAACGCCAAGGGCGCGGCGCTGCTCAAGGTCGCGGTGAAGGGCACCTCCGCAGGGCTGCCCAGCTTCCAGCTCACGAGCGAAGAACGGGCGGGCTCGACGCGCGAGCCGCTCTGGCGCCTCCTGGTGGTCGCGGACGCCCTCGGTCCCGTGGCGCAGCACAAGATCTACAAGCCTTCCGAGATGGAACAGGCGCCTGGCTTCGAGACGCTGGGGTAGCGAGCCTCTCGCTGGGCAGGAGGGGGCCCTCTTCCTCCTTGGGGTCAAGCCGTTTGGCTGCGAACCCTGCTGTCATGGCGAGTACGAATTCCGGCCAACACAAGCGAACGCCCGGTCGCGGCGGCGAAGGCCGGGCCGGCACCGGGAGCGTCAGCCGCGCCGGGCCGCTTCGATCGCAGCGATGTCGATCTTTTTCATCTCCATCATGGCCTCGAACGCGCGCTTGGCCACCGCCGGATCAGGATCGGTGACCGCGGCCGTCAGGGCGCGTGGCGTGATCTGCCATGACAGTCCCCACTTGTCCTTGCACCAGCCGCATTCGCTTTCCTGGCCGCCGTTTTCGACAATCGCGTTCCACAAGCGGTCCGTTTCGGCTTGGTTGTCGGTCGCAACCTGGAACGAGAAAGCCTCGTTGTGCGTGAACGCCGGGCCCCCGTTCAGGCCGAGACAAGGGATGCCCATCACCGTGAACTCGACCGTCAGGACATCGCCCTGCTTGCCCGAGGGATAGTCGCCAGGCGCGCGATGGACGGCTCCCACCGCGCTGTCGGGGAACGTCTCGGCGTAGAACTTCGCGGCGTCCAACGCGGTGCCGTCGTACCAGAGACAAATCGTGTTCTTGCTGATCATCTGGGTTCTCCTGAATTGGGAGGGATAAGCCTTGCGGCTTCGGCATGATGCACCCGGAATGCCCATGATTCCAACTGCCCTCGCGATCCAGGCAGTGCCGTCAGTCCGCGTGAATCGAAAGCAAAGGCCATCGCTCGCCGAACCGCTTCGATTGCACGCGCTGCCGATAGGTCGCGGCGCTCGCTCTGAGCGGGTTGTGTCGAACGCGCATTGCGAAAAGGTCGTCGAGCCCGATTCGTGACCTCCCAACGCAACGCCGGCATGGCCTTGCGGAGACGTCGTTCAAGGTCCGCATCCTGCTCTGCATCAGCAGCCGCGTCGTCGAAGTAGACGACATCGACGTCTTCCATCGCCGAAGGCTGTTCATGGCCATGGAGCGCGTCCCAGACCAGCGAACGCACGGCACCGGCGCCGATGCACCAAGAGTTCAATCCCAGCGAGCGGACCTCCCTCAACGCAGCCATCAAGCTGCTCGACGAGCGCACCATGGCAACCAGCCTTGTCTCGAGCTCAGGCGAAGGGTCGAAGTTCATACGCGATGGCGAAGGCAGAAGCTTTGGGCGACCGTCGGCTCTTGACCCGCGAGTGGCTACCTGTGCCAGACCACACTCAGGTCTCCATCGACAAACCCCAATCCCACCGCCTCCCCTCGCTTGAGCAGCGGGCCATGGAGCTGGGATTCAAGGCAGCGAAGAACAAGGCCTTTGACGCGGTCGAGGCAGTCTTCCCAAGCCTGGCCCGAAAAGCTCGCAGGTATCTCGAGCCGTCGGCAAGAAGGCTCCCAAACTTCGTCGCAGGCCCAGTCTGCATCCGCCAGGTCGAATGAGCCGGCACCGATGAGTTCGACGCCGAACTTCACCGCCGGCGTTTCTGGATACTCGAAGAGGTTGAACGCAAACGCCCTCACGGATGCCGGAATCGGCTCCGAGACGGACTCGCCCAACCAGGCGCGGAAGCTCTCTTCAAAATTCATATCGCATCCTTGTCCAGCCCTGCCGGGCTGTCGAGTTTCTGGTATTGACCGATAGCCGACGGTTCGTCATTCGATGCGCGCAAGCTCCGCCTCGATATCGCTTCGCAATCGAAGCGGATCAACGACAACGCTCTTGCCTTCGGGCGTGGGAAAAACAGCGACCTTCATACGATCTTGCGCAAGGCCGGGCAGCCACTTCTCGATCCACTCATGAACCTCGATCGGCGTCGGGATTGCATTCGCCCACAAGCCCACGGCCAGCATGCGCGCATAGGGCTCGTGGGGCCATACCGGAAACATGGGCGCCTCGGTCTCATCGGAAATCGAGACCCAGCCATCGGGACCTCGAAGGCCCCACACGGCTTCCCAATCGGCGACCTGTCCAACGAAGTGCGCGTACCGGGTGGGACCGTCGGTCTCGAGTACCGCAGCAATCTCTCTTTCATGAAGCGGCTTCATCGGGTGCTGCCGGATGTGGGGAGTTTGGGTTGGTCATCGACTTTGGCTCGTCGTCGCGAATGACTGGTTGAATCCGCCGCCGACTCGGGCCTAGAGTGACAGAAACGCGGCGACGACCAACGCAGCGGCACCGATGGCAGAGGCTGCGGCACCGACCCAATTTCCAAGGTAGACGAGCCTCCCCAGGCCCGCGCCCCCAGGGGATAGGCCCCGCTCGCCAGTCAGAGCGGCCAGCGGCGTCGAGATGCCAAAGCCATAGGCCGACACGATGAGTGCGATGGTGATGATCCAGGCCAGCACGGCCGGGACAGTCATGGAGGGCAGCAAGGCGGCGACAGCCAACATCAAAGTCGCGCCGATTGGCAAGCTCAGGTGAGCAACGCGCCAGGAGTTCACGATATTCGGCGGCGCGCCTCGCTTGATTGCCTTCGCGTACGGGGCGCCGAGCAGCAGGCCAAAGAGAAGAACGATCGATGCGTGGAGGACGAGGTGGCGTGCGGCGGAGTGCATGAGTTCCAAGAGACTTAGAAGGAAGGGTGTAGCCCTCGCAAATGCGAGGTCGTGGGATTGTGGCGCCGCCTGGTCCAGGCCCTTGTGACGATGCGCCACTTGCAGCGGTTTACGCCACGATCAGCTGTGGGCAGAAATTGCCACGTCGCGGATTCGGGTCAACAGGCGACGTCGAATCAAACCGCTGACTGGACGGATCAGCCACCAGTACGGCGTGAAGCGGCGCAGCGCGCTACCGTCGAGGCAGTGCACCCGGGTTTCGGTCGTCAGCCTCGTACGGCCATCCGGCAACACATCCGTGCTGAAGTTGAGCACCAACTTGGCCAGGCTCGACTCGGCATAGCTGATGAACTGCGTCTGCGGTTGCGACAGTTGGACAAGGCCATAGTCGCGTTGCCAGAAACGCCCGACCAGGCCGAACGCAAGTTCGCGGTCGGCGTCGCGTCCCAAGGGCATGAAGTCGTCGATGCCGAAAGCCGGGCGATGGCTCAAGCCGCTTCTGGCGCCAAGCGAGCCAAGCAGGCGATCAGGCAGCTCGCGAAGCCGAATGAAGCTCTTCGCCCACGGGTCTTCGGTCGCGCCGGGACGCAGCGCCGCATCCAGCAATTGCTCAGGCGAATTCGCTGCGACAACTGCATGACGCTCCTGGAACTGGAAGACGGGAAGGTATCGATCAATCAGCTGCATCTTGGATATGGCTCGTTCGTCCATTGCGATTGGAGCACGACCGCGAATGTCGGGTGCCGCCGAGCGCGGCCACGCTAGCCTTTCCCAGACGTGCGCCGCTGTGCAGCCCAGTGAGCGGAAGCAATGATGACGGGGAACACCAACTCGGAGATGAGGTAAGCAAGCCAGACACTTGCAGGCTCGGGCAACCCGACTTTGCTCATGGAAACAAGCCGTCCGACGGCGGCCATGAAGATGGCAAAGGCAATCAGATAGACAAGGGTTCCCTGTTTTCGGATGGTGAGCGCCGTCCAAAGGCTGATGACCCCCATCGACAGATAGATGCCGCCCATGAAACGGTGCAGGTTGTCCAATCTGGGCGTTGTCTCGGGCTGCCCCATGACCAGTTGAACTGTGCCGCCGAACAATGCGACTGCAGCAACAAGAAACAGACTGACTTGCACGATGCGCTGGGTTGCGAGCACGGTGTACCTCGATCGGACTGTTGCGACGCTGCGATTGTGCCCGTGCGGCCAGCGGCATACAGACGGGGGCGGGGCACATTGGGCGTGGTCGAGCAGACCTTGTTCAACGGGGTCGAGGCGCAGCGCCAAGGCAAGCTCGCCGGCGCTGAGAGCAAGGCGGTGAGCGCCGAGCAGATGGAGATCAGCCGGCTGCGCGCCGAGCTGGCGCGCGTGAAGATGGAGCGCGACATCCTGGAAAAAGCCACGGCGTACTTCGCGAAAGCGCAGCGGTGAAGTACGCCTTCGTCCAACGCCACCGACGCGTGTGGCCGATCTCTGTGCAATGCCGGGTGCTTCGAATCAGTTTGACGGGATATCACGAGCACTTCGTGCGCAAGGCCAGCAGCGCGCAGCGCCGTCATCTGAGCGACGATGGTCAATAAGCCACGCCCTTGCGCGCGGTGTCGGAGCCGACGTAAGCAGTGCGGTCTATAGTCCGCCGAGCCAGGGCTGCCTCCGCCGCCCGCACGCGGTCAGACTCAGCGTGATGCCGATGCCCGCCGCAATACGACGGAATGGAATGTCCGATAGGCTTCTTGCAAATGACATGAGGTTGTCTCCGGCTGATAAAGAAACGGCGCCCTCTCTAGCGGCTGCCGACCGTCATGCGTCGGGCGTGAAAAGGACTGTGCCGTGCGCGAGAACGCAGGTCCGATCGTCCGCCCCATTCACCCGACCCTGCATCTCGACAATGCAGCCGCCCCTCGGACGGGCCGCGATCGATGAAACGGTCCACTCGATGAGAACCGTCTCGCTCGCCAGCACGGGACGCAACAGGTCCACCGAGAAGTTGATTCCCAGCACGTCTCCCTTCTTGGCGAAGTGAGTGGCGGTCAGCCCCATCAACAGCGAAGTGGTGTGAGTACCGCTCGCTATCAATCCACCGAAACGCGTGCCTCTTGCGAATTCCGCATCGTGGTGCAGCGGGTTCTCGTCTCCCGCGGCCAGGGCGAATGCCTTGACTCGTTCTTCGTCGAAGGTATAGGTTCGCGAGAAACGGTAGCCGGGTCCGACCGGCGCACGGGCTGCGGGTTCGAACTCAACCATGGCTCGCCAGCACGGTGATGGCTTCCTGGCTTCCGGCCTGCTGGCGGAGGCGGAACTTCTGGATTTTTCCCGTGGCCGTTTTCGGCAAGGGAGTGAAGATCACCCGGCGCGGACACTTGAAGTGAGCCAGGCGCTCGCGGCAGAACGAAATGATCTCTTGCTCGGTGGGCGCAGCGACACCGGCCTTGAGTTCGATGAACACGCACGGCACCTCGCCCCACTTGCTGTCGGGCTGGGCCACCACAGCGGCATGCAGCACCGCCGGGTGTCCATGGACGACATCCTCGACCTCGACCGAGGAGATGTTCTCGCCGCCCGAGATGATCACGTCCTTCGACCGATCGGTGATCTGCGCATACCCGTTCGCATGCAGGACCGCGACGTCGCCGGTGCGGAACCAGCCGTTGGCGAGCGCCTTGCGCGTTGCGGCCTCGTTCTTGAAGTAGCCCATCATCACGGTGTTGCCGCGCAGCATGAGCTCCCCCGCGGATTTGCCGTCGGGCACGACGGGTTCGAGGGTGTCGGCGTCGCCGACCATGAGGCCTTCGAACATGGCGGCGCGCACGCCCTGGCGCACCCGCAGCGGGCCCTGCTCGGCGGGCGGCAGATCGTCCCAGCCGTCCTGCCACACGCAACTCACCGGCGTGCCGGAAACCTCCGTGATGCCGAAGACGTGCTCCACGTCGAAGCCCATCGCCAGCACCGCGTTCAACACGGCGAGCGGCGGCGGCGAGCCGGCGGTCAGCACGCGCACGGAACGCGGCAGCCGGGTGTCTTTCGCCGCGTCCGCGAGCATGGCCATCACGACGGGCGCCGCGCAGAGGTGATCGATCTGGTGGCGGCCGATGGCCTCCAGCACCGCCTCGGCGGACACCCGGCGCAGGCAGACATGGGTGCCCGCGGCCGCGGTCACGGCCCAGGTGAAGCACCATCCGTTCGCGTGGAACATGGGCAGGGTCCACAGATACTTCGGCGCCCGGGGCATCGCCCAGTTCGTGATCTGCAGCAGGCTCATGAGGTAGGTGCCGCGGTGGCTGGCGACCACGCCCTTGGGGTCTCCGGTCGTGCCGGAGGTGTAGTTCAGGGCAATGGGTTGCCACTCGTCGCTGGGCCAGCGGCCGGGGAAGTCCGCGTCTCCACTCACCAGCAGCGATTCGTAGTCGGTCTCGCCGATGCGCTCGCCCGGTGGTGCCAGGTGATCGTTGATGTCGATGACCGCAGGCGCACGGTCGAGCAGCTTCAAGGCAGCGGCCACCGTGGCGGCGAATTCGCGGTCGACCAGCAGCAATTTGCACTCGCCGTGGCGCAGGATGAACGCGATGCCTTCGGCATCGAGGCGATGGTTGATTGCGTTGAGCACCGCGCCGGCCAGCGGAATGCCGAAGTGGGCCTCCAGCATGGCCGGCGTGTTGGGCGCGAGCACCGACACCGTGTCACCCGGCTCGATGCCTCGCATCGCCAGCGCCGACGCCAGGCGATGGCAGCGCTCGCGCGTCTGCGCCCAGGTTCGCGTCAGGTCGCCGTGCACCACCGCCACGCGGTTCGGATGCGCCAGGGCGGCGCGGTCGAGAAAGCCCAGCGGCGTGAGCGGCACATGATTTGCCGCGCAGCGTTCGAGGCCCTGTGCATAGGATGGCGCGCTCATGCTTTGGTCTCCTTGGAGGTGTCGTGGAATGTCGTGAAGGCGGACACCGGCTCGCGCTCGGTGAGGAGCGAGTTCTCGACCGACGACGGGTCGGCGTAGCCCAGGCTCATGCCGCAGACCAGCATCTGGCCGGCGGGAATGTCCAGCAGGTCCACGATCTGGCGATGGAATTTCAGGAAGGCCGCCTGAGGGCAGGTGTGGAGATTGCGGCCGCGCGCGGCCACCATCACGCTCTGGAGGAACATGCCGTAGTCCAGCAGGCTGCCTTCCTGGAGTTCGCGGTCCACCGTGAAGAACAGGCCCACGGGCGCATCGAAGAAGCGGTAGTTACGCCCGTGCTGCAGGTGCATGCGCTGCTTGTCGCCCTTGGCGATGCCGAGCAATCCGTAGAGGTCCCAGCCGACCTTGCGGCGCCGCTCCAGGTACGGCGAAAACCACTCGCGCGGGTAGTAGTCGTAGGGCTCGAGCAGCTCGCCCGACCGGCCGGGATCGTCGTCGAGCGCGGCAATCGCAGCCGACAGGCGGGCCTTTGCAGGCCCGGTCAGCACATGCACATGCCAGGGCTGCATGTTCATGCCGGAGGCGCTGTAGCGCGCCGTCGAGAGGATCGCCTCGACCTCTTCCCGGGGCACCGGCCGGGGCAAGAACGCCCTGACGCTGCGTCGGGTGGCAATGGCCCAGTCGACCACTCCCCGCAGCGCGTGTGCCTCCAGCGGTGGCGCCATCATTCGATTCATTCCGGTTTCCTTGCTATTTCGAAGCCGGGCGAATCGCCCCGTCCACACGGCCCGCTTCGCCGGTGGCCGCACGCGCGGCCTTGGCCTGGGTGGAAGCCGCGCGCGATTGATTCACGAACGACACCGCCGCCGCGCCGATGACGCCGGCCAGCGCGATCGCCATGAAGTTCTGCTCGATGGGCAGACTCAGGGACACGAGCCAGCCGATCAGGATCGGCGCGGCGATGGCACCGACGCGGCCGACACCCGAGGCGAAGCCGACGCCCGTCGAACGCACGGCCGGTGGATAGAAATCGCCGGCGTAGGCGTAGGCCAGCAGTTGCGTTCCCAGCGTGGACGCGCCCACCACGAACACGGCAAGGGACAGCAGCTCGGTCGATTTCGTGTACGCGAGCGCGGCCAGGGAAGCCGCGCCGACCGCATAGAACGCGATCAGCACATGCTTGATGTTGAACTTGTCGCTCAGCAGTCCGCCGCCGATCGCGCCCGCGATCGCGCCGACGTTGAAGACGATCACGAAGTTCAAGGCCGAGCCCAGGCTGTATCCCGCCATGGCCATGAGCTTGGTCAGCCAGGAGTTCAGCGCGTAGACCATGAACAGCCCCGTCATGAAGGCCACCCAGATCATCACGGTGCTGAACGCGCGTCCGGCAGCGAACAGGGTTCGCACCGGCGCGTCGTTCGAGCGGTCGGTGGACGCTCCGACATAAACGGTGCCGGCTGCGTTCGGCTGGTTCGGCGCGAGCCGGGCCGCGATCTCCCCGAGCTGCCGCTGGTCACCCTTCCTGAGAAGGAAGGACAGCGATTCAGGCATCGTTTTCAGGATGAGCGGAATCAGCAGCACGGGCAACCCGGCCACATAGAACACCCATTGCCATCCGTGGCTCTCGATGAGCTGCTTGGCGGTGAGCGCGACCAGAATGCCGCCCACGGAGTAGCCCGCGAAAACCATCGTCACCAGGCGCGTGCGCAGCTTCGCCGGGGCGAACTCTCCCATCTGCGCGGTCACGATGGGCAACACCCCGCCGATGCCGAGGCCCGCGATGAAGCGGGCGACGCTGAAGCCGATGGGTTCGGTGGCCAGCCCGGTCAGCGCGGTGAAGACACTGAAGAGCGCCACGCACACCGCAATCATGCGCGGGCGGCCGATGCGGTCCGCCAACGTGCCCAGGAAGATCGCGCCCAGCATGGTCCCGAACAACGCCGACCCGGCCATGACACCTGCGCTGGTGGCGCCGACCCCCATGTCCTTCATGATCGACGGCAGCGCGGCCCCCACGACCGCCAGGTCATATCCGTCGATGACCAGAATCAGCACGCACCACAAGAGCACAAGCCGGTGAAAACCGTTGAAACGCGATTGCCCCGCAAGTGCGTGGATATCGACCTGCTTGTCGACCTGCTGCATGTTGTCTCCTGTCGTTTTATCTATCGCGAGATGCGATTGCGAAAGGAGGTTAGTTCTGCAAGCGGGCCACTTCCATGCCCGCGCGTCTCGATTTGAATGGGGCGTTCGGACATGCCGACGTCCCCGGCGAGCGCCGGAGGTTCGGCTTATTCCGGCGCGGGCGCGGGCGCGGACGAGCGATAGGCCCCCGGGCTGACGCCTGTCCATTTCTTGAATGCGCGATGGAAAGCGCTCGTTTCTTGGAAGCCGGTCCGGGCCGCGACTTCGGCCACCGTCAGCGAGGCGCTCGACAAGAGGTCGATGGCGATGTCCCGCCGCAGGTCGTCTTTTACCCGCTGGTAGCTCACACCCTCTTGCTGCAAGCGGCGCTGAAGCGTGGTGCCGGAGATGCAGAGTTCCTGTGCGAGTTTTTCCAGTTCCGGCCACGCATCGGGCACCTGGCTGCGCAATCTGTTGCGAACCTGCGCACTGGTGCTCGCGTCATTGCGGTACTTGACCAGCAAGTTGGCCGGCGCTGCCCTCAGAAAGTTGTCGACCGTTTCCGGCGACTCTGCAATCTTCAGTTCCAGCAGATCGCTTGCGAAGGTGATGTGCGTGGTCTCGCCGTTGAATTTCACGTTCTCGCAGAACCGCGTGCGGTAGTGGCTGTCATCGCCGGGAGGCGGGCATCGGAACTGCATCTCGCGCAGGGGAATGCGCCTGTGCACGAGCCAGCAAGCCAATCCGTGGACCAGGATGAACCAGGTGCCGTAGCCGAACAGCCGGCGCTGCACGCCGCCGTCATGCAGGATCACGCGCGCCTCATCGCCGGCGCAGACCAGCTCCCCGCGGAAGTCGTCCAATGTCGCGTGGAGGAACCTCAGGATCCGGCGAAGGGCATGCGCCAGGTTGTCGGCGTTGACCGCCGCGCGCGTCATGAGCGCATAGCTGCCCCGGCGAAGCCCGTGGCTGTCCAGGCCGAAGAACTCATCGTCCATCAGGTCGGCCAGCGCCACCCACATGCGCGAGTACGCAGCCGCCGAGATGCGCGCACGCGGCGCGCTCAATAGCTCGCGATCGATTTTTGCGCTTTCGAGGACGCTGCTGATGTCCATGTTCCTCAGCGCCGCGGCGTGGATCGCCTCGTGCACCAGTTCAATGGACACGGTTCCCTTCAAGCCTGCAGACTTCATACGAACTCGCTCAAGAATCGTTGATGGGGGCGAGCCCTTTATAAGCGTGTTTTACGCCGCGCAAGGCGGCTCGCACATCGGCACCTGCGCAGCGCAAGTGACCGGGTTTCCCCTAGGCGCGAAAGCGGGGAATTGGTCGCCTCTGGACAATTCGCAACTGGGCGCAAACCTAGAATGCACCGGCCTTCCAGGAACGCATTCGCGTGCCGCGCACCCGAGCTGGCGCAGGGGCCTGACCAACCACGAAGACCATGTTGACCCTGTACCACTGCGTCAGCGCCCGTTCCTTTCGGCCACTCTGGACGCTGGAGGAACTTAGGCTTCCCTATGAACTGAAGATGCTGCCATTCCCGCCACGCGTGTTGCAGCGTTCCTATCTTGACGTGAACCCCCTCGGCACGGTTCCCCTGTTGATCGACGGCGAGACCCGGATGACCGAGTCGGCGGCCATTTGCCAATATCTCTGTGCCCTGAGCGCGCCCACCACCCTGAACGTGGAAGCAGGTGAAAACGACTTCGGTGCTTACCTGAACTACCTGCACTTCGGCGAAGCTACGCTCACTTTTCCCCAAACGCTGGTCCTGCGCTACGCACGCTTCGAACCCGAAACCCGCCGGCAACCGCAGGTGGCGAATGACTATGCCAAGTGGTTCCTGGCTCGGCTGCGCACGCTGGAGCCACTCCTGACGGATCGCGAGTATTTGTGTGCCGGGCGTTTCACGGCGGCTGACATTTCCATCGGCTACGCGCTCCTGCTGGCGCAGCACCTCGGGCTCGCCAACGAATTCACTCCTTCCGTGCGCGCATATTGGGACAGGCTGAAGCAGCGCCCCGCCTATGCGGCAGCGCTTGAAGCCCAGCAGAGGGCGGCTCAGCAGCAGGGTGTGTCGCTCGTCGCCGCGCCCGATACGCTGCCGCTGGCAACGTCCCCACCCGCACAGCCGCCTGAACAAGACGCACGAAGGTTCGGTCTCTGAACGAGCACACCGAACGAGCGCATCGTGTCCTGGCTCGGCGCCAGCGAGTGTGGAAGTTCGGCTTCAAGTAAAGGGCTCGTGATCTTGCTGACCCTAAGGCGGGGCAGTCGGTATAGCCTGTGCGCTACCGCCAAAGAAAGTGTTGTGACGTGCCCCGCAAAGCGCGTACGTCGAGCGCCGCTTCGGCTGCAAACACCGGCGTCGGGGGCTCCTGCCTGGCCGACAACTGCAGTTGGACTACGCCCGAAGCGATTCGCGGTGGCCGCCGATCCACGAGGATATGTTCCGCCGCAAATTATCAAGAACAAGCATGGATAACTGCCTTCGGCGGCAAGCGCCGCTTGATACGGCTCTGGCGCCGCGCACCAGTAGCCCTACAGCGCAGCGCGCCGCGCCGCCAATGGATATGCGGTCGCCCTGGCATCGCCCGGCTGGAAGTCGATGAGATAGCCGTCAGTCACTGGCATTGGGTCGTACAAGGGAATCAGGCCACCCGACTTGTGAACATATCCGGCGGGCACCTTTGAAAAAGTAAAGAAGTGCCGGTTAACGCCGTAAAGTTCAGGTCCGAAGCAAGCCAAGTACATATGCTGCGTGTGCTTGTTGGCAAGGTCTCCCGAGCATTCGTTGGCCTGCAGTGTCGTGACCAGCAGGCCGTCCTTGGTGGACAGTCTCAGCGTGACCACGCCATCATCGATCGATAAGTCCGCAGCGGTTACATGGCGACGGTTTCTGCGGCTGTCTGTGATCTCGTAGTGCCCCACGAACATCGGTAAGACGGCGCTGGCCTCGCGATTGCGAATCGGCTGCCGCGCGTCCTTGCGAACGTCTGGGGCGGGCGGACGTTGCGCCGCGCAACCGGCCACCAAGGCGACGGTTGCTAGAGCGACACAGGCGAGGATGGATTTCATGGAGTTCGGATTGCTTATTTGTCGTCTCCAGCGCTCGGAAGAACTGGATTGGCGGATGACTGCCGTTTCAGGCGTTCTCTGCCAACTGTAGCAACTCGGTTCTAACCACCGCGCATCTGCATCCGCCGAAACCACGGAGGGGGACAAATCTCTGATCTTGACGGAATTCCGCCGTGGGTACGAACGCCCGGCTCTGGCCAAAGCCGGCCCATCGCAAAACGAAGCTCAAGACCGCTCTCGCCGCAGGACGATCATTTCCCCGTCCCGCAGACGAGCGGCGGCAAAAAAAGTTTGAATGGAGCCCGCACTCAGAGTGTCTCCCAGACCTGAACCAGTCCCAGCAGGTGAACAAGACCGTAGACAAGGCACACGACCGAGCTCCACACCCAGAAGGCACTGAGGCGGCGCCGGTCGAACACGAACAGCGCCACCGCGACGAGCCCGCGCAGCAGGTAGACGGCGGTGATCGCGGGCAGCACGAACGCCAGCAACGGCAGCGGCTGAAGCACGCCGGCACCGGACAGCGCATAAGCCGCCCAGATCGCCAGCATGCCGGCGATCAGCAGCGTGACGATCGGCGGATACCAGTGGCCGGCCGCCGCGCCCGCAGCCATGCGCTCGCCGGCACCGAAGAAGCGGTACCACGCGGGTCCACCGAAGATGATGCAGATGTGCAGCAGCGCGGCGACGGCGCTGAGGGCGGCGCCAAGGATCAGGGGAATGTTGCAGGGCACGACAAGGGCTTTCAGAAACGATCGCGCGCACGCACGGTGTCGCGCGTCGGGCCGAAGGCGCCGAAGCGCACGGGCAGGCCGCTGAGGGCTTCGGCGCGTTGCACCCAGGCTTGCGCGGTGCAAACGGGATGCGGCTCATAGAGGGGCTGCGCGCCTTGCAGCAATCGGGTCAATGCACGCTGATGGTCGAGGTCTGGCGCATCGCTGAACGACAGTGACGACAGGCTGGCACCGTCGGCGGTGCGGTAGCCCGTGCACCAGCGCAGGCCTGCGCCCTCGACGGCATCGAGGTGGCTCGCCACCAGCCCGTCGAGCGGCCCGGCCGCGGCGAGCGCATAGCGCAGCAGCACCGCGTCCGGGTGGCCGCGGCGGAACACGCCCTGCCAGCCTTCGTCGGCGTTGTGCGGCTCGGCCAGCCGCGCGGCAAGTGCACGGTCGTGCGTGGGCAGCGGACCCGGGCCGTGGCGCGTGAGGTAGCTGCGCAGCACGCCAAGGTGCCGCACAGGTGCGCCGATGCCCACGTCGTGCAGCACGGCTTCGACAGCGGCCGTGGAGATGGTGCTCCACGTGGTGTGCGGATGAAAGCCGCGCCACTCGTCGAGCAGCACGCCTTGCGCGCCTTCGAAGAGTACGGTGCCGGGGCGCGCGAGGCGTTGGCCGACGGCGTCGGCGCTTGCGGGCGGCGACAGGTGCAGACATGGCGTCGCAGCGTCGAGCCAGCGCTGGGCGAGCGAGGCGTCGTCGAGCAAGGCCAGCTCTCGTGCGGCTTCGGCATGGGATGGCACGGCGTCTGCGAACTCGCGCCGCAGCGCCCTGCGCGAAGCCTCCAGCTTGGCAAGCGCGCGTGCGGAATGCAGCAGGTCACCGTAGTGCAAGGTATCGCCGGGCGCAGCCAGCGCCTGCCGCACCGTCTCGCCGACGCCCACGCCGCAGCTGCCATGCGCCGCTGCGCCCCTCGCCCATTCGCGCAGCCGGCCGGCAGCCTGGTGGAATGGCGTGGTCACGCGGCAGCGCGCATCGATCAGCAAGCGCGCAAAGGCGTCGGTCACGCCCACCCGGCGCAGCGCTTCTTCTTCGACGCGCAGCGCCGTCGGGTGCACCACCACCGGGCTCGCCAGCACGGTCGCCACGCCCGGGTGGAACGTGCCCGCGCCGAATTGCGAAAAGGTGTGGTGGCGGCCATCGGCCAGCACCACGTTGTGGCCGGCCTGAGCGCCGCCGTTGAAGCGCACCACCGTGTGGGCCTGCCATGCGCCGCACAGGTGGTCGGTGAAGAGACCCTTGCCGCAGTCCCCGAAGCCGAGGCCCAGCAGCGAAACGTAGCGTGTGGCCGTGGATGCGGTCGTCACACGGCCATCAGCCGAAGAGTCGCTTCCACCAAGAAGACCGCGGTGCCGTGCTGGCCGGCGGCGCGCGGCGCGGCGCGTTGGGATCGAGCAGCGCGGCATACGCGTCGAGGGCATGCAGCACGCCGCCGACACGCTCCTTGGCCATGCCGGTCGCGCCCATCACCCTGGCGAGGCCGTCGAGGTCGGGCACGGCCTTCTCGGTCAGCGCAACGATGCCGGCGGCCACGGCGCAGGCGTCGTCGGGCGAGTCCATGCAGATGACGTGGTCGCCGAGCAGCTCGCGCCAGCGCGGCTCGCAGCGGCGGCGGCGCTGGGCATCGGGAATCAGGAAGAACAGGTGGGTGGTCTCGGCCGCTGCGGCAATGACTTCCTCGATGGGAATGTCCTCGTCGAGCTTCTCGCCGATCAGGCCTTCGACCTGGTGGCGCGAGACGGCCGGGTACGGCAGCTCGTCGCCGGTCACGAACAGGTAGCCGCGCTTCTTGCGCTTCACCCAGCAGTCCATGTCGGTGTGCTGCGCCATGACGTAGAAGGCCAGCTCGTAGCTCTCTTCGCCGCTGCCGCCGCCGCCGCCTTCGAGATAGCTCCAGGTGAGCCACTGGTCCATGAGGTTGGCGGTCGACTCGAACTGGCCGACCTGCAGCGGCGCGTGGTCGGAGGTGGCGTCGCCGATCGCCATGAACATGAGCTGCGGATCGGCCACGCCGCAGTCGGTCAGGAGCTTCATGAAGGTGGGCAGCTCGCGGCGCGCGAGGGTCTGCGGAATGTCGCCCATCGAGCCGGTGACGTCGAGCGCGAACACGATGCCCAGCGAGTTGGGGTGGTCGGCGTTGTCGCGCGACTCGCGCACCTTGAGCCCGTGCGGGTTCATCAGCGCGTGCGTGGCGCGTTGCGTGAACACCTCGGCGCCGGGCTTGGCGGCGCGGTCGGCAATCAGCGCCGTGTGGGCGGCATGCGAGTAGTTTCCGTAACCCATGGGGTGCTCCTTGGAATGTCTGTCAGGCGCCGCTGCGCGGCGCGGGATCGAAGTGGACGAACTGGGGGGCGCCGAAGGATTCGCGCGACGCGGTCGACAGCGCCTGCTCGATGCCCTGTGCGCCGAGGCGTTGGCAGAAGGCGGTGTCTTCGCTGCACTGGCGCAGCAGCGCAGCCAGCGGCGCGGGCGTGTGCGCACCGAGCCCCGGCTCGCCGCCGGCCGCGCCGCCGTGCAGCAGGGCGCGCACGGTCCACGCGGCTTGCGCC